>DAOVTF010000106.1 GCA_030633225.1 Flavobacteriaceae bacterium | reverse complement strand
CGTATTGAACTGGCAAAAATACTCTTGCAAGATAATGATATATTATTGTTAGATGAGCCAACCAATCATTTAGATATTGAATCAATTATTTGGTTTGAAAATTTTTTAAAGGGATTTAGTGGTGCAATTATGATGGTCTCGCATGATAAAATGTTCTTAGATAATGTTACCAATAGAACTATTGAAATATCTTTAGGACAGATATACGATTTTAAAAAACCGTATTCTCAATATTTGTTACTCCGCAATGAAATAAAAGAAAAACAAATACAGGCTCAAAAAAATCAAGAGAAAGAAATTAAACATACCGAACAACTAATTAATAAATTTAGAGCAAAAGCAAATAAAGCTTCCATGGCTCAATCCTTAATAAAAAAATTAAATAAAGTAGAGCGTATTGAAGTTGATGTTGATGATAATGCTATAATGAATGTGCGTTTTCCGGTTTCAATTGTGCCGGGTAAAATAGTTATTGAAGCAGAAAATGTTGCAAAGAATTATGGGGACAACCAAGTGTTAGAAAATGTAAATCTTTTAATTGAAAGAGGAGCAAAAATTGCATTTGTTGGTCAAAATGGGCAAGGGAAATCTACTTTAGCCAAAATTATAGTTGATGAAATTGATTTTAACGGAAACTTAAAATTGGGACATAATGTTCAAATAGGTTATTTCGCACAAAATCAATCAGAATATTTAAATGGAGAAATTACGGTTTTGCAAACCATGGAAGATGCAGCTACAGATTCTAACAGAATAAGAGTTAGAGATATGTTAGGTTCTTTTTTATTTAGAGGTGATGAGGTTGAAAAAAAGGTAAAAGTATTATCAGGAGGTGAAAGAAACCGATTGGCTTTATGCAAAATGCTATTAAGTCCGTTTAATGTTCTGATAATGGATGAGCCTACAAATCACCTAGATATTGCTTCCAAAAATGTTTTAAAAGGTGCCTTAGAGAAATTTGATGGAACATTAATTTTAGTTTCTCATGATAGAGATTTTCTGCAAGGTTTGACAGAGAAAATTTATTCATTTAAAGATGAAAAGATCAAAGAATATTTAGGTGATATCAATTACTTTTTAGAACAGCATAATTTAGAAAATATGCGTGAAGTTGAAAAGCGCACTAAAATAAAAGAATCTAATAGTCAGAACTCAAAAGGTAAACAAAATCACAAAGAAAGTAAACGAAAAAAGCAACTTCAAAATAAGTTAAGCAAAGTTGAAACAGAAATTTCAAAATTAGAAAATGAAATTATAAATGATGATGCTGAAATTTCTGAAAATTTTGAAAAACTGACTTCCGATGAAAATTTCTTTAAAACATATCAAGCAAAAAAAGATAAGGTTGAGGATCTAATGATGCATTGGGAAGAGATTCAGCAAAGTCTAGATGATTTATAAAAAGAAACCCAAAGTAACCATTATTTAGATGATGACTTTGGGTTTTATTTCCCCTTGACGTTTAAAAACAAAAAATTAATTGGTTGACATTTCCATTTCTGGTGGATAGGCAGTCATAATTTCTGAAACAAACTCGTTGATTTTTGCTTCCTTTTTATCAATATTTCTTGAAGAAGATAAAATTCCTGTCCCCATACCTTGCCAAGCTAATTCTTTTTTTCTTGCATCTATCAAATCTATAAAAAGTGTTCCTTCTGTAGAAGATGTTACATTATTATAGCCAAAACCATATCCCATACCTCCATATCCTCCATAACCGTAGCCATATCCATAATACCAAGGATACCATCCATAATAATTATTATTATAAACATCGATTTTTTCTCTCGATTTTGTAAAGATACTTACTAATAAATCTGGATCTTCAGATTTTGTAAATCCCTTTGCTGATAATTCAGCTTCTATAGCTCGCAAAATTCTTCTTTTGTCTAAATCAGAAATTTCAACTTTATCTATACCTTTTTTATAAAATGCATAAGTTTTATAATTTGAAAAATCTGTGCTCTTTTCGTAATCTGAAGAAACTTTAACAGATGAACACGAACCTAGGATAAATAGAAAAAGAATTGGAAATACTTTGATAATTTTCATAAGTTAATTTTTAAAATAAACCTTCAAGTAAATTGTCATTAACTAAATTAGGAATTGTAATTTTTAATTGAGGTTCCATTTTCATGGCTCTCTTAATTGCAAAAACAGATCCATTATTTCTTGCCCAATTACGTCTTGAAATTCCATTATTCACATCCCAAAACAGCATAGATTTCAAACGTTTACTTGCTTCCACAGTACCATCAAGAACCATACCAAAGCCTCCATTTATTACTTCTCCCCAGCCAACACCTCCACCATTATGAATGGAAACCCAGGTAGCACCTCTAAAACTATCACCTATTACATTTTGTATCGCCATATCTGCTGTGAATTGCGAGCCATCATAAATGTTTGCAGTCTCTCTGTAAGGAGAATCTGTTCCTGAGACATCGTGGTGATCTCTACCCAAAACAACAGGTGCAGATATGTGGCCAACTTTTATCGCTTGGTTAAAGGCTTCAGCAATTTTAATTCTTCCTTCTGCATCAGCATATAAAATTCTAGCCTGTGAACCCACTACTAAATTATTTTCTTGAGCTCCTTTTATCCATTGAATATTATCACTCATTTGCTGTTGAATTTCTTTAGGAGATTCCTTTTTTAAATCTTCTAAAACTCCCATAGCAATAGTGTCTGTTTTAGCTAAATCCTCGGGGTCTGTAGAAGTGCAAACCCATCTAAATGGACCAAAACCATAATCAAAACACATAGGGCCCATAATATCTTCAACATAAGAAGCATAAGCAAATTCTCTTACACCAACTGCTCCTCTTGATTTTGGAGGGTTTTTTCTATTTTGAAATGTATCTGAATCTAAATAAATATCAGCATCAGCTCTAGAAGCTTCTAATAAAAAGGCATTACCATAGTCAAAAAAATAGGTTCCTTTTGCAGTATGTTTGTTAATTGCTACTGTTTGTCTACGCAGTGATTCTTGAACCTTTTCTTTAAATAAATCAGGATTATTAGCCATCAACTCATTTGCTTCTTCAAAACTTGTCCCAGCCGGATAATATCCTCCTGCCCAAGGGTTGTGCAAAGAAGTTTGGTCACTACCTAAATCGATATATACATTTTCTTCATCAAACTTTTCCCAAACATCTACAATGTTACCTTGAAAAGCAATAGATAATATTTCTTTATTTTGTTTGGCTTTTTTAACTCTACTAACCAACTCATCTAAATTTTTATAAACTTCATCTACCCATTTTTGAGAATGACGAGTATGTACAACTTTAGGGTTTATTTCTGCACAAACAGTTATACAGCCAGCAATATTTCCTGCTTTTGGTTGAGCACCACTCATTCCTCCAAGACCTGATGTAATAAATAATTTCCCAGCCAATCCTTCACCATGTTTACTGATTTTTCTACCTGCATTTAAAACTGTAATTGTTGTGCCATGAACAATACCTTGTGGACCAATATACATATAACTTCCTGCTGTCATTTGCCCGTATTGAGTTACGCCAAGTGCATTGTACTTTTCCCAATCATCTTGTTTTGAGTAATTTGGAATCATCATTCCGTTGGTAACTACAACTCTTGGAGCATTTTTATGTGAAGGGAACAAACCCATAGAATGACCAGAATATATCACCAAAGTTTGCTCTTCGGTCATTTCAGCTAAGTATTTCATTGCTAACAAATATTGCGCCCAATTTTGAAAAACAGCACCATTTCCACCATAAGTTATAAGTTCATGTGGGTGTTGAGCAACTGCATAGCTCAAATTATTTTGAATCATGTGCATTATGGCTTTTGCCTGATTGGTTTTTCCTGGGTATTCATCTATTGGCCTTGCATACATTTCATATTCCGGTCTAAAACGATACATATATATCCTGCCATATTCTTTTAACTCTTCTGCAAACTCTATTGCCAAAACTTTATGATGTTTTTCGTCAAAATATCTTAAAGCATTTCGAATAGCCAGTTCTTTTTCAGCTTTATTTAGTATATCTTTTCTCTTAGGTGCATGATTTATATTTTTATCAATTATTTTTGGGCTTGGTAATTCACTGGGAATTCCTTTGGTTATTTGAAGTTGAAAATTGTTCATATTATTGAATTTTACTTAAAACGAATCTTTTTTTGGATCAAATCCATACGGACAATGTAGGCAGTTACTTTTACAACAATATCCTCTTTTTAAATGGTATGTTTTTGTAAATACTTTAAAACCCTCCTTTGATAAATAAAAATCTTCGGGTTCTAATTTATTATCTTTAAATTGCATGCGCAAAAATATTTATTATAGATTTATTTTCTTTGGTTAAATGATAATATTTTCAAAATATTTATTCCATTCCAGTTTTAATGCACTTGCCGTATGGCCTTTTATTTTCTTGAAAAACAAGAATTTGAAATTTGACGATGTATTAATAAATCACGAAAGAATTCATTTACAACAACAAAAAGAAATGCTCTGGCTACTATTCTTTATTTGGTATATTTTAGAGTTTTTAGTAAAATTAATCATTTATAAACAACCAATAGAGGCTTATAGAAATTTAAGTTTTGAAAGAGAAGCATATAAATATGAAATGGATTTTAATTATATAAGAAAAAGAAAATATTGGAATTTTATAAATTTTTTATAAATGGATAATAATAAAAAGGAAGTTTTAAATCAAGAGGTTAATTTAAAAGAAATTAATGATTTAGGAGTTTCTTTATTTATAAAAAGAGAAGATCAGATTCACCCTTTTATTTCAGGAAATAAATACCGAAAACTAAAATACAATCTATTTAAAGCTGATGAGCAAAACGAAAAGACTCTTTTAACGTTTGGTGGTGCCTTTTCAAACCATATTAGTGCTGTTGCTTTTGTAGGAAAAAATTTTGGATTTAAAACTATTGGTGTAATTCGTGGAGAAGAACTTGGCTATGATTTAGATAAGACCCTAAGCCAAAATATTACTTTGCAAACTGCGCATGATCACGGAATGCAATTTGAATTTGTTTCCAGAAGTGAGTATAGGTTTAAACATACAAAAAAGTTTATAAATGAATTGAAAGAGAAATTTGGCAACTTTTATTTAATCCCAGAAGGTGGTACAAATGAACTTGCGGTAAAAGGCTGTGAAGAGATTTTAAAGCCAAAAGATAACGATTTTGATATAATTTGCTCATCAATTGGAACGGGAGGAACTATTGCTGGAATTATCAATTCAACAAAATCATATCAAAAAACTTTAGGTTTCCCAGCATTGAAGGGGGATTTTTTAGAAAAAGAAATAGAAAAATATACAATACAAAATAAAAATTGGAGTTTAAGTACTGATTATCACTTTGGTGGTTTTGGAAAAGTTAATTCAGAATTGATTACTTTTATCAATAATTTTAAAGAGGAAACCAATATCCCATTAGATCCAATTTATACAGGGAAAATGATGTTTGGTATTGTTGACTTAATAAAAAAAGAGTATTTTAAAAAAGGAACTAGAATTTTAGCAATACACACTGGTGGTTTACAAGGTGTTGCGGGAATAAATAGTCGATTACAAAAAAAGAATTTACCATTAGTTAAGAAATGAAGCAAATTAAATTCATATTGTTAGTATTATCAGTAACAGTTTTTCTGGTGAGTTGTAGCTCTTCAAAAAAAACAGTTTCGACGTATAAGCCAGATAAGAAAAAGAAAGTATCTAAGAAAAAAGAAAAGGAAATTATTGCTAAAAGCGATGATATTTTTAAGGATTTTAATAAAAAGTATGGCAGTGAATTAAATTCAACCACATTGGTTTATATTGAAAAATACAAGCATATTGCAATTGATGATATGGAAAAGTATAAAATTCCGGCAAGTATAACTTTAGCGCAAGGAATTTTAGAATCAGGGAGTGGAAAAAGCACCTTGGCATTAAAATCAAATAATCATTTCGGAATTAAATGTCATAAAGATTGGAATGGTAAAAAGGTGAGACATGATGATGATAAAAAGAGAGAGTGCTTTAGAAAATATAAACACCCGGAAGAATCATTTGATGATCATTCTAAATTTTTAACTACACGAGGGAGATACTCTTCTTTATTTGATTTGAGTGAAGATAATTACAAAGCTTGGGCAAAAGGCTTAAAAAAAGCTGGTTATGCAACAGATAGAAAGTATCCTCAAAAATTAATTACTATTATTGAAGATTATCATTTGAGTGAATATGACAAGCTGGTTTTAAAAGGCAATAAAAGATATTCAAAAGAAAAGCTAAAAATCAATATAGATGAAGAAGTTGTAAGTGCAAATAATTTTGTGGTTGTAGATAAAGGAGATACTTTATATTCTATTGCAAGAAAGAATAGTATTTCAGTTAATAATTTAAAATCGATTAATGGTTTGACATCTAATGAGATCAATATTGGTCAGAAAATATTTCTCGCAAGATAGGTTAAACCTACAAAGTCGATAAACTTTGTAGGTTTTGTTTCATTGTTTATTGCTTTTTATATTCTTTTTTCAAGCCTTTATTTTTTCCTTTAGCTTTCATCATTTTTTCTTTGGAGTGCATTGTCTTACTTTTATTTTTTTGCATTTTTTTCCAAACTTCATATTGGCTTTCATTTAAAATCTTTTTCATTTCTTTTTGATGCACTAATTTGGCATCTAACATATCATTCATCATTTTAAACCTTTCATCAGAAGTCGGTTTTGTTTCATTTTCTTTCATGGATTTGTACAATTCCATTTTCTTTTTTCGTTCAACAGCTTGTTTTTTGTTGATTGCTAAAATTTGATTTTGCTGTGAATTATTCAAGTCTAGAGCCAAAGCCATTTTTTTTGTTTGTAAAATAGCATTTTGTTCTGGTGTGAAATCTTGCATGTTTTTCATCCTTTGATTTCCACTGTTTTGTGCAAAGGTTACAAGTGTTATGCCGGTAAATAATAAACTTAATAGATATTTCATTTTTTAAATAATTTAATGGGTTT
>DAOVTF010000247.1 GCA_030633225.1 Flavobacteriaceae bacterium | reverse complement strand
CATCATCCAAGATCATCTTAGGAACTTCGGCTCTAACTAAATCAAAAATATAAGCGGTTAACTGTTCATGTGGATTTTGTAATTTATAAAAAGCATCATAAACTTTATCCCTTTTGATCTGATATTGTACAGATATTTTTAAATGTACAAAAACATCATCTTTTGTTTTTGTTTCAACAACAACGTCTAGTTGCTGAATTTTTAAACTTACTCGAGCAGCAATTCGATCGACTAATGGAATCTTTATTTGTAAACCAGCATGACGAACACTATGAAATTTACCAAATCGTTCAATTATTACAGCTGTTTGTTGTTTTACTATAAACAAACCAGAAATTATAATAAACAATATAAATATGATAATAGGAATACTTGTAAACATATGTGTATTTTTAAGGGTTAATAATTAAATAAATATACAAATAAAAATTATCAATTATTCTAAACCTGAGCTCGACATAATATTTAAAATATTTAACACAAAAAAGATTGCTTTTTATTTGAATACCCATTGGGCTTGATGAATTTTACTATATTCTTATTAAATTTTATCAAATTAACTAGTTAGTCCTTCTAAAATTCACCTTCGAATATAAAAAAATTAATCTAAGCTGTAAAAAAATATTAGATTGAACTCAGGTTTTAAGGATTTTAATTTTATTATATTTATCGCTTAATAAAAATTAGAATATGAAAAAATTTATAACCACTGGTATTATTGTTGTTATTTTAGTATTTATAGCTTATATGAGTTTTGTTTATTTTGTGACTTTTAGCGAAGGATATAGATCTGGAGAATTGATAAAAATATCAAAACGAGGTGTGATATTTAAAACATGGGAAGGGAGATTAAGCCAAGGCGTTTCTGAAGAACAACAATTTAACTTTTCTGTAGAATCTAGTGATAAAGAGGTTTTAGAAAAATTAAAAGAGTACCAAGGTTCACGTGTTAAATTAACTTATATTGAAAGGTATGGAACTTTCTTTTGGATGGGAGATACTAAACACTATGTAAAAGAAGTGGAAAGAGTTGGTAAAGATGAGTCACTTGAAAATTAAGCTTATTAATGAGATGGAAAAGTATAAAACATCAAAAGATTCTGAAGTTATTTTAACGGAATTAATGCTTCCTTCTTATACAAATTTTAGTGGTAAAATACACGGAGGGTTTATTCTTTCATTAATGGATAAGGCAGCTTTTGCATCTGCATCAAAATTTTCTGAGCAATATTGTGTTACCGCATCTGTAAATAGAGTTGATTTTCTAATTCCGATAAACGTTGGGGAGCTGGTTACTTTAAAAGCTACAGTAAATTATGTTGGTAATTCTTCTATGGTAGTTGGTATTAAGGTTGATTCACAAAATATTCAAACAGGTGTAACAAAACACTGTAACTCTTCTTATTTTTCAATGGTTGCTAAAGACGAAAAAGGAAATTCTGTTAAAGTTCCAGGATTAATTATTACTGATCTTACTGGTCTACGAAGGTTTTTACGTTCTATAAAGCATATTAAAATGCGTAATGAAAGAAATATTGAATTTAGCGAAAAGAATTTTATCAATAAAGATTATTCATCAGCGTTAAAAGGTTATAATGTTAAGCTTGAAATTAACAAATAATCATATTTTCAACAGTGTCTAGACCAATTTTTTTATAGCAGTTTCAATTCTATTCATTACTTCTTCTTTACCAAGTAAAGAAGCAATATCAAATAAATGAGGACCTTTTAAAGCGCCAACCAAACTCAACCTAAAAGGTTGCATTACTTTTCCAAAACCAATTTCTTTTGATGTAATCCATTCTTTTACGATATTTTCAATATTTTGAGATGAAAAACTTTCAATTTTTGATAGAATTTTTATTAATTCTTTCATTAATTCATTAGTTCCTTCTTTCCAGTTTTTCTTTGTCGCTTTTGAATCATATTCAGCTGGAGCTTGAAAAAAGAAATTACTCAACTCCCAAAAATCTGACACAAATGTTGCTCGTTCTTTAATTAGTGAAACTACTTTGGTTACGTAATCTAAGTCATTCGCTTTGTCATTCCCGCGAATCCCGATACCTATCGGGAGGGAATCTTTTGATTGCTCTAGAAAAAGTTGTGCTAAAACCCCATCATTTTTATTAATCAAATATTGATGTTGAAACCATTTTGTTTTTTCAACATCAAATTTTGCACCTGATTTACCAACTTTACTAATATCAAAAGCCTGAATCAATTCCTCTAAAGAGAAAATTTCTTGCTCTGTTCCTGGACTCCACCCTAAAAATGCAAGCATATTGATAAAAGCTTCAGGTAAATAACCATCTTCTTTATATCCTCTTGAAACCTCTTCTGTTTCTTCATTTTTATAAGCTAAAGGAAATACTGGAAACCCAAGCTTATCACCATCACGTTTACTTAATTTTCCTTTTCCTGTTGGTTTTAATATCAAAGGTAAATGAGCAAATTCTGGAGTATCCCAACCTAAAGCTCTGTATAATAAAACATGTAGCGCCATGGAAGGCAACCATTCTTCACCACGAATAACATGAGAAATCTCCATTAAATGATCATCTACAATATTTGCCAAATGATAGGTAGGCATACCGTCGCTTTTAAATAAAATTTTATCATCTAAGACATTGGTGTCAATTTTAATTTCACCACGAATCATATCGTTTAAATGTAAAATTTCATTTGTAGGTGTTTCAAATCGAATTACATATTTATCTCCATTATCTATTCGTTTTTGAACTTCTTCCGAACTAAGTGACAAGGAATTTTTTAATTTTAACCGATTATGATGGTTATAAATAAATGTTTTTCCTTTTTCTTGGTGGTCGGTTCTATGAAAATCTAGCTCTTCAGTAGTATCAAAAGCATAATAAGCGTTACCGGAGTTGATTAATTTATCAGCATATTCTTTATAAATTTCTTTCCTTTCTGACTGACGATAGGGTCCGAAACTCCCATTCTTACCAGGACCTTCATCAAACGGAATATTTGACCAATTAAGAGAATCTACAATGTATTGTTCAGCATTTGCAACATAGCGGTTTTGATCGGTATCTTCAATACGTAAAACAAATGTTCCATTATATTTTTTTGCAAACAGGTAATTAAAAAGGGCAGTTCTAACACCACCAATATGTAACGGACCTGTAGGGCTAGGAGCAAAGCGTACTCTTACTGGTTTTGACATAAAAATAAATTTAAGCAGCAAAGATAAATTATCAAGGATAAAGTAAAAAGGATAAAGTAAAAAGCTTTACTATTTTGAATTATATTGTAATTTGGTTTTTCAAAACAAAAAAATACCAATGAAGCAAATATTTTATATATCATTTTTCTTTGTAGTTATTGTAAATTCTCAAACTCCAGATAAAGGAGAAGTTACATATCTTGATTTTAATCAAAAACCAACAAACAAAGAAAATGCATTCTATTATGAGTTTAGAACACCTTATAAAAATGATATTATAAAATATCAAAAATATTTTATTTATAGTACCACAAAGGCGTATTTAGTTAAAAAGTATTATTTAGATAAAGAAGGGAAAAAACAAGGAAAGTATTTATCTTTTTATAATACTGGGCAAATTAGAAGAGAAGGAATTTATTTAAATAATGTTAAAAATGGACCATGGAAGTATTATAATATTTTAAACATTAAAAAACCTGATAGTATATTAAATAAATCAAGCTTAACAGATATAGAATCT
>DAOVTF010000108.1 GCA_030633225.1 Flavobacteriaceae bacterium | reverse complement strand
ATTGCTTTAAGTTTTTGGTGCTGTTGAGTATCAATTTTTAGCGATTGTTTATTCTTTAAAATAAAATTCATGTAATTTGGCTGTGATGTTGCATGTAACATTACTTCCATTTTATCATAATTTTTATTGTTTTTCTTAGTATTTGTTTCGGTTTGAATAGTTTTTTTTATTGCTTTTTTTTCTTCTTTTTCATTTTCTTTACATGACGTAAATACTAAAGCAAATAACAAAATATATACAAGTTTTATTCTTAGTTTTTTCATGATAATTATTATTTAGTATTTTTTAATATTTTGCATAAAATTACAACATCTTTTTTCTGAAATATGCAACTATAGTTGCCTTTAAATGAAACTAAACAAATAAAAAAAAATTAGTTAATCGCAGTTGATTATTTTGAAATATTCTTCTAAAACAAATTTATTTGTCTTTTTATTTTCTGTTCTATTTTTGTTTTAGTGCAATTCCTTTAAAATTTACATCAATTAGTTAATCATCGTTTTATGGTTGGGTTTTTGATACATTATCATTTTTATTGAAACGATGAAAGTACTATTTGTTACATATATTCTTGTTTTTAATTTTACAATAACATGTTTTTCTCAAGAAGGAAAGCTTGACAAAGCAAAGAAAAGTTTAACAGAAAAATCAGAAGAAAACTCTGAATACACTCAATCAATTTCGACAAGTACTAATAGTAATATAATTAGTTCGGGTAATATTTTTATTGATATTATTGGAACTTTTGCTTTTTATCTAACTTATGGAGTTCTTATTGAATCTCCTCCAGAAATGAATACAAAAATGCATGATGCTGAAATTTCTGTATACCCTTTCAAAATTGCAAAAAGTGGAAATTATTTATATACCGATTCTACAAATTACAAAATAGTAAGATTTGATATTTCAAACAATTTTGTAATAGAAAATAAAAATTTATATGGCAATGACCTAAACGTTGATTTTAGATTTTTAAAACGAATGGGTATTGAAGTAGATTATTTACAGCTATTTGAAAATGTTGGTGATATTAGTGATAAACTTTCAGTTTTTTCTGCAATGGTAAACTACCATAGAGTTAGAATTCAAAGACTAGATGTTTGGTTTGGTTTAGGAGCAATGTATGTGGGAAATACGGTTAATAAAGCGGGATTTTCATATGGAATAGGTGCTGAATGGTTTATAAAAAAACCCATTAGTTTGTTGGCTTCTTTTAAGGGGTCATCTATAAATCAACGTTCTGTAAATAAAACAAAACTATTGTTAAAATATCATCTTAAAAACTATCAGATTTCTTCTGGATATCAACATTTCACAATTGGAGATGCTAGTATAAATGCATTTTCGTTAGGTGCTGGAGCTTCTTTTTAGTATTGAATTCACTTCGATTAAACCAATATTTTGGATATTATTTTAATTGTTCAAGCCATTTTTTAGGTAAACTTTGAATAATTAGATCATAAGAATGGTCAATCAATTCTTCTATAAATTTTTGAGGTAATTGTTCTATTTCAACGGTATTCCAATGTTTTTTGTTCATATGATATCCTGGTAAAATTTTTCCATCATATTCTTCGCGAAGTTCAACAGCTCTTTCGGGGTCACACTTTAAATTAATTGCCGGAGGCATTCGCTCGAGTCCTGATATAGTAAATATTTTGTTACATACTTTAAAAACCAAGGTAGTTTCATCAAATGGAAAATGTTCTGTAACACATGGCTTACTCAAACAATAATTTCTATACTCTTCAATGTTCATTTTATAAAATTACAAATTATAGATATACCAATGCCAACTTAATTTCACCATAATCCAACTCACCATTAAGTGCTGCAAAAATTGGTTTTAAACTAATCGTCTTTTCTTTAGGATTAGCTTTTAAAATCGCATTACGAGCGTTTCTAACTTTTGTAATAATCTTTTTATCAGGTTTAAATCGTGATATGTCTGTGGTTGGATAAAGGTCAGAAATTCTAATTAAATGAGTTGAAATTGTTCCAATGGTTAGTTCTCTTTCTTTTGCAATTTCTTTTAAAGAATATCCTTTATCTATCAATTGTTTGGTTACTAAATAAGTAGATTTCTTCTTTGTTTTATTCCCCTTTTTTAAATTTTTTTTATTCTCAGCAATTTCATCTTAATTGGTGATGCCTCCACTTTTTTTAATAAAATCTAATGCTTGTTTTTCTAATGTTACTTGTTCAAAGTAATTTTCAACTCCATATGATAGTTCCTGAAATCTCTTATCGGCTTTTAAAGCTAAACCATCAACTTCGAGAGCGATACTATTGTAAGCTGTTAAATTTAAACCTGATAAACTTTTTACTCTTGACAGGGCCACATAACCTTGTCCTTTTTCAAAGGTTTTACTTAAATCCATTTCGGCCACATCTAGGGTCATTCCCTGACTTTTATGCACAGTTATTGCCCATGCAAGACGCAAGGGAATTTGTTGAAAACTAACCAACATTTTACCACTTTCATCTTCAATTCTCCAGTCTTCATACTCTGCAGTTAGTTCATATCCATTTAATAATTTTACAACTGGCAAACCATCTTCATTATATCTAATTATATTTCCTAAAGTTCCGTTTAAATATCCTTTTTCATGATTGTTTTTTACAAACATCACTTTAGAACCAATCTTTATTTCCAGGTGTTCAGGTGCCATAATCGACTTTTTAACCGATTCAGCCAGTTTTAAATTTCCTTTAATTTTAGCATGAAAAAGTTTCTTTTTCCCTTTTATTGAATTTAAATGTTTGGTATTGATTCTATCAACATCAATATTATGTGTATAAAGTTTTGTTGGTTCATCATCATCAAGCTCTTTATTGTTTGAACTTAATATAGCTCTTGAATTTTGTGAAATACTTCCTGTACGGATCTCATTTAGAATATCATTTAGATTATTATCGGTTTGTCTGTACTGATCCGTTAAATAACAAATTGATAAATTAGCATCTAACCAAGCTTGCGACATAAATGAAAATTTATCACGATTTATTTCATTACGTTCACCTATGGGAGGGAGCTGAAAAAAATCTCCACATAAAATCAATTGAATTCCACCAAATGCTTCATTAGTTTCTCTAAAGTATTTTAAAACCATATTTACCATGTCTAACTGTTTTTTATGTAACATGGAAATTTCATCAATGATTAGAACCTTGCTTTTATCAATATTCTTTTTTAAATACTTTTTTTCTTTTAGATCATTCAAATTTCTTGGTGAAAGCGAATTTTTTATTCCAATACCCGACCAGGCATGAATTGTAGTTCCCTCAAGATGTGTAGCTGCAATACCCGTTGAAGCAGTAATAGATACTGGAATTTTTCTCTCTTTTAAGTATTCTATATATTGATTAAGCACATAGGTTTTACCTGTACCCGCAGAACCTGTTAAAAATATATTTCTGCCCGTTTTTAATAAGGATAAAGCTTTTTCTTGATTCAAAGTTGTTTTTTTTGAATGACTAAAATACAATTTTTAACACTCAAACAAAAAAAACTCCTTCAAAAGAAGGAGTTCTAAATACTTAACAAATTCCAATTTTATTAAATTGGTAAAAATCATCATCATTATGCTTCTATCACTACATCTAAATTAGTAGTTACCAAAACTGTTGGTGGCGCTACCATGTGTTTTTTAACAGGGCACTGATCAACAGTTGCTTTTATTGCTTTATTATACTTTGTTGGGAAAGTATCTGGTAAATCTACTTTTACTTCCATATTTTCAACCATATTAGTCATACGGTTGTAGGTTATTATTTGAGTAAGTGTTACATTTTCTAATGACATACCTCTTTGCATTAAAAACGCTCTTACATATACTGCAGAACACATGCCAGTGGTAGCCAAATAAATCATATATGGAGATTCATCCATAGTGATTTCTTTTCCGTTATACGAAGGAATAATTTTTCCAGTTTCGTTAAATTTTATATCTATATTCATGATAATTTTCTTTTTTAGTGTAAATTACACTGCAAAATTATAACTACCTTTTGACAACATAAGTAACTGAAATCACATTAATTATTTAATTTTTTTGTATCAGAAGTTTCAAGCTTTATTTTATCGCTTTGCGGAAGTAGTAAGTCTTGATAATCAAGAGTCCACCCAATAGTTTCAACAATGTTTTGAATTATTAGAACTGCTTCTATAGCTTCGTTTTTCGCTGTATCTAATAAACCGCTATCTGGAATCTTAGACATCACATGTTCTTTTGCTTTACTGTTTAATTCTGTTAAATCAGAAGAGTCAAATTTGTTAAACAAGCCATCTTTTTTATCATAATACTTTAGATCGGTTTCTAAGCTTAAAACTTCAGGTTTTGGAAATTCTGTTAACTTAACAACCTTTTTTTCATTAATAGCTTCCATTCTAATTTTTGACAGATCAAATCCAACATGTGCTTTTGCATTGATCAAAATGATTGCTTTCTTTTTACTTGAAATCATACTCAAAAAACGTTCTTTGGTATTTTCATAATGATAGATTTCTGCAAATTCTCCTTCAACACTTATTAGTTTCCAAACCTTCCTCATTTTTTCCATTAAAATAACAGATTGAGCGTTGGTTCTATCTTTTCCTTTTTGAATTTTAACATAATTTAAAATAAAATAGGTCAATATCCCTCCAACAAAAAGTCCTAAAAGCGTTTCCATATTAATGGTATGGGTTTAATTAATAATTACAAATGTATACAATGTTTTTCTATACCAATATACTTATGCTATTTGTTGTAAAACAATTGAATTTTTAAACCATAAACAAATCAGAAGCGATACCGTCTGAAAAGAATTTGCCTTTATCAGTGATTTTTAGTTTATTATTTTCTAATTTTAATGTTCGATTTTGAAAATATTTAGTAGCATTTTGTAGTAAATTTTCTTTGAATTCAATTCCGAAGTCTTTCTCGATCTTATCTAATGAAACTCCCCAAATAGTTCTTAAACCTGTCATAATCGTTTCGTTAAAATGATTATTAACCGATAAGTATTCAATTTCTTGTGAAGAAATATTTTGCTGAATAAATTTGATATATTTTGCATTATTAGAGACATTCCAACTTCTTGAATTTCCATTATACGAATGTGCTGAGGGTCCAATTCCTAAATAATGTTTTCCTTGCCAATAAGAAGTATTATGTTTAGAAAAATATCCTTCTTTCCCAAAATTTGAAATCTCATATTGAACAAAATCATTCTTAAAAGTTTCATTAACCAAAATTTGAAAATGCTGTTGTGATAGATTCTCGTTAATTGGCGGATATTTTCCTTTTTTGATAAAACTGTCCAAAGCTGTTTTATTCTCAACCGTTAATGCATAAGCAGAAATATGCGGAACACCTAACCGGAATGCTTTTTGTAAGTTTTCTTTCCATTTTTTACTACTCATATTCGGAATTCCATATATAAGATCAATTGTGATATTCTTAAAATATTTTTTTGCTTCTACGATACAGTTTTCAGATTCTTTCGAATTATGAGCTCTATTCATAAACTCAAGATCATCATCAAAAAATGATTGTATTCCAATACTTAATCTGTTGATCTTTGTAGCTGCTAATAATTTTATTTTTTCACTTGTAAGATCGTCCGGATTAGCTTCTAAAGTGATTTCTGGATTATCAACCACATTATAGTTTTTATAAACAGCATCAGTCAAAAATTCTAAATCAAAAATCGTCAATAAACTGGGTGTTCCTCCTCCAAAATATATAGTTTCAATTTTATTTGGTAGTTCTTCCTTTCTCATTTCTAATTCTTTTACAAGTGCTTCTATCATTTCCTTTTTTCGCTTCAAAGAAGTTGAAAAATGAAAATCACAATAATAACAAGCTTGTTTACAAAAGGGAATATGGATATAAATACCTGACATAAATATTGACTAACATTTTAAATTGACTACTTAAAAATTCATTTTTAATGTATAATATTAAGTTCGCTCAAATATAAAACAATTACAAACATTAGAATGTTGAGACACTTATTACAATTTAAATGACTTATTTTCAGTACTTTTATCGCTTGTCCAATAATCACATTTAAAATCAAACCCATATGTTCGTAACTATTCTACCTTTTAAAGTAAATGAGAAAGACGGTATCTCATCCAATGAATTAAGTATGTTTGAAGATAATATCTACATAAAACCTCAAGGTTTAGACAGGTTTCATATTTTTAAAGACAAACAAACAGAGAATAAATTCTATTTGATTGAATATTGGAAATCCAAAGAATTAAAAGATGAAATGGAAAAATCTTCTAAATTTCCTTACCTCAATAAAATTCATAAAATCTCAAGAGAAAAAGATTATAACAAAATAGAATGTAACGTTGTAATTTAAATAAGCTTAACATTTAAAATTATTGGTTTTTTCAACTTTGAATTCTTTAAAAAATTAGTTCATCTACTTTTTTAATTGCTATAACTAATATGTAACATTTATCATAGTATTTTATCTTAAAATCTAGTAAATTTGATACAAACTTAAGTGTAATTAAATTTTTGATTATGTATGTTCATGTAGTATCATTTAAAGTATTGGAAGGTGAAGAAATTACCTTTATAGAATTACAAAAATTCGAAGAAAATAACGAAGCAAAACCTGCAGGATTAGATCATTTTCACATTTTTAAAGACCGAAATGATGAAAGTAGATTTTTTTTACTTGAATATTGGAATTCAAAAGAGGATAAGGATAAAATGGAGCAAACAGACGATCACAAGTATTTTCACAAATTACGCACATTAGCTATTGAGAAAAAGTATGAAACTTATGAATGTGATTTGGT
>DAOVTF010000168.1 GCA_030633225.1 Flavobacteriaceae bacterium | reverse complement strand
ATTTTTCAAGAAAAATGTTAAAATAGCATTGCACTTTTATTTTTTAGTGTTTACTGCCAAAGGAATAATATTTTTTATTGTTAAATTGCTAAATTGATAAAATTGCTGTGTTTTTAAAACAGCAATTTAACAATTTAACTATTAAATTTGACCGTTAAACCTGAATTTCGTGTCTAATATGTATTCCGCTGTACCGAGATTCTTCCGGTAGATTTCTCTTTCATGGTCGGTTCTGTAAGTAATGTACTTTGAAACATCAACGAATAAAACATCGTGCCCGCGTGACTTCAAATTCTCGGCAAGCAATTTGTGAAGCTGTAGGGTTAGAAGTTATTTCAAAAGAGACGGAAAAACCGTTGCTTTATAATAAAGAGAATTTGTTGAATCCTTGGTTTAAAGTAGGATAATATGGAAGTTAAAGCTGAAAGAAGACACATTGTAAAAACATTTACCTGGCGAATTATTGCCACTTTAACAACAACCATAATTGCTTGGATAGTTACTGGTGACCCGATGATAGGCTTAAAAGTTGGAAGTATAGAATTTATAATAAAAATGTTTTTATATTATTTGCATGAAAAAGCATGGTATAAAGTTGATATAAAATGATGAAGGAGAATATAATTAAACATAACTATTCAGTTTCTCGGCAAGATCGAGAAAAGGGTAATAATCAAAACTCTTTTTTGATTTGGTTTACTGGTTTATCAGGTTCCGGAAAATCAACAATTGCTAATGCTTTAGAATATAGATTATATCAAGAGGGGTATAAAACTTATGCATTAGATGGCGATAATATCCGTAAAGGAATAAATAGTGACCTTACTTTTAGTCCTGATGATAGAACCGAAAATATTAGACGAATTGCTGAAGTGGCAAATTTAATGATTGATGCAGGACAAATAGTTTTAGCTGCATTTGTATCACCTTATAAAAAAGATAGGGAAAACATTGAATATATCGTTGGAAAAGATAATTTTGTAGAAATTTTTGTAAATACATCAATTGAAGAATGCGAAAAGAGAGATGTTAAAGGATTATATGCAAAAGCCAGAAAGGGAGAGATTAAAGATTTTACAGGAATTAATGCTCCTTATGAGTCTCCTAAAAACCCAGATATTGAAGTAAAGACGGATAATATTTCTGTAGAAGAATCCGTAGAATTAATTTATAAAGAAATTCAAGAAAAATTAAAAAAATGACAAAGTATTTTTTAAATTATTTAGATGAACTAGAGTCAGAAGCAATTTTTGTTTTGCGAGAAGTATATGCTCAATTCCAAAATCCAGTTATATTATTTTCAGGAGGTAAGGATTCGATAGTATTGGCTCATTTAGCAAAAAAAGCTTTTTTCCCAGCAAAAATTCCTTTCCCATTAATGCATATTGATACTGGACATAATTTTCCGGAAACAATACAATTTAGAGATGATTTGGTGGACAGTTTGAATGCCCAGTTAATAGTTGGATCAGTTCAAGAGGCCATTAATAATAAAAGAGTTGTTGAAGAGAAAGGAAAAAATGCCACTCGAAATGAATTACAAATAACAACTTTATTAGATGCGATTGAGAGCAATCAAGTAGATTGTGCAATTGGAGGTGGACGTAGAGATGAGGAAAAAGCAAGAGCTAAAGAAAGATTCTTTTCACATCGAGATGATTTTGGACAATGGACACCTAAAAACCAGCGCCCGGAGTTATGGAACCTGTTTAATGGAAAAATGCACCATGGTGAACATTTTAGAGCATTTCCGATAAGTAATTGGACAGAAATGGATGTTTGGAATTATATAACAAGAGAAAATATTGAAATTCCGTCATTATATTATGCCCACGAAAGAGAAGTGGTTTTTAGAAATGGAAGTTGGATTCCAGTTTCTGAATATTTGATTTTGCAAGAAGGTGAAGAAATTGTAAAAAAGAAATTACGATTTAGAACCCTTGGAGATATTACAATTACAGGTGGTATTGAAAGTGATGCGGATACATTGGAAAAAATTGTGGAAGAAGTTTCTGCAATGAGAGAGACAGAGAGAGGGAATCGAGCCGATGATAAACGCAGTGAATCTTCTATGGAGGATAGAAAAAAACAAGGGTATTTTTAATCAAAATTGTTAAAGAAATAAATTATGAGTATAAATAATAACCAACTTTTAAGATTTACTACAGCAGGAAGTGTTGATGATGGTAAAAGTACTTTGATCGGTAGATTGCTTTACGATTCAAAATCTATATTTGAAGATCAAATTGCATCTGTAAAAAAAACTAGTATACGAAAAGGCCTAGAAGATATCGATCTTGCATTGTTCACAGATGGTTTAAAAGATGAAAGAGAACAAGGAATTACGATTGATGTAGCTTACAGATATTTTACTACACCAAAGCGTAAATTTATTATAGCCGATACTCCTGGACATATTCAATATACTAGAAATATGGTAACAGGTGCATCAACAGCAAATGTAGCGATTGTATTAATTGATGCTAGAAAAGGAGTAATTGAACAAACCAAACGACATACTTTTATTGCTTCTTTATTACAAATATCTCATGTTATTGTATGTGTTAATAAAATGGATTTGGTGGATTATGAAGAAAAAGTATTTGATGATATTGTGAATCAATTTGAAGAGATGTCATCGAAAATGACATTTAAAGATGTACGCTATATTCCTATTAGTGCATTATTAGGTGATAATGTTGTTAATAGGTCAGAAAAAACACCTTGGTATCAAGACGCTCCATTATTACACACTTTAGAAACGGTTTACATTGTCAGTGATAATAATATGGTAGATGCTCGTTTTCCTATTCAAACTGTATTGAGACCGCAAGATGAAGAAAATAGAGATTATCGTGGTTATGCCGGAACAATAGCTGGTGGGATATTTAGAGTAGGAGACGAAGTAAGATTATTACCTTCAGGTTTCAATTCTAAAATAAAATCAATTAATAAATATGAAAATAATGTAGATCAAGCATTTGAAGGTATGAGTGTGGCTATGACTTTAGATGATGATATTGATTTAAGTAGGGGAGATATGATTGTTAAGCGAAATAATCTTCCTGTAAAAACTCAAGATTTATCTGCTATGATATGTTGGTTTAATGATAATCCGGCCAGACCTAAAGCTAAATATCACTTAAAACAAACAACAAATTCTCCAATGGCAATGATCAAAGAAGTCGAATATAAAGTCGATGTAAATACTTTAAAAAGATTAGAAGATGACAAAGAGATAGCAATGAATGATATCTGTAAAGTTAAGATTAGAACAACTGCACCAATCATGATGGATGAATATTCAAGAAATAGAAAAACAGGTAGTTTTATTTTAGTTGATGAAGGAACCAATGAAACTGTGGCGGCAGGTATGCTAATTTAAAATTAAGTAAAATATTATTATACAAAAGACTGTCATTTACGACAGTCTTTTTTTGTTAAAATAAAATGATTAATATTTAAGGTTGAAACCCTATATTTGCACTCTTAAAAAAAAAATAAAGAAAAAGTATTATGAAAGCCGGAATTGTAGGATTACCAAATGTTGGAAAATCAACTTTATTTAATTGTTTATCAAATGCTAAGGCACAATCAGCAAACTTTCCTTTTTGTACGATTGAACCAAATATTGGGGTAGTAAATGTGCCAGATTCTAGATTAGAAAAGTTAGAAGAACTTGTTAATCCGGAAAGAGTGATGCCTGCAACTGTTGAAATAGTTGATATTGCAGGATTAGTAAAAGGAGCTAGTAAAGGCGAAGGATTAGGAAATAAATTCTTAGGCAATATTCGTGAAACAGATGCGATTATTCATGTTGTTCGTTGTTTTGATAATGACAATATTGTGCATGTTGATACTACTATAGATCCTGTTAGAGATAAAGAAACAATAGATTTTGAATTGCAACTAAAAGATTTAGAAGCGGTTGAGAAGAAACTAGATAAAGTTAAAAAAGCATCTCGTACAGGTGATAAATTAGCTTTAAAGGAATTAGATGTTTTAACTAAAGTTAAGTTAGGTTTAGAAAATGCAACTTCGGTTAGAGCAATTGAATTATCAGAAAAAGAGCGAGAAGAATTTGTTAAGCCTTTACAGTTATTGACAGATAAACCTGTATTGTATGTTTGTAATGTTGATGAGACCTCTGCTGTTAGTGGTAATGATTATGTAAATGCAGTTAAAGAAGTAGTGAAAGACGAAAATGCATTAGTTTTGGTATTGGCGGTAGCAACGGAAGCTGATATTATGGAACTAGAAGAATATGATGAAAGACAAATGTTCTTAGAAGATTTAGGTTTAGAAGAGCCTGGAGTTTCTAAATTAATACGTGCTGCTTATAAATTACTTGATCTACAAACTTATTTTACGGCTGGTGTTAAAGAAGTTAGAGCTTGGACCATTCATATTGGCGATACAGCTCCGAAAGCTGCAGGAGTAATTCATACCGATTTTGAAAAAGGATTTATTAGAGCAGAAGTTATTAAATATGATGATTTTGTTCGCTTTGGTAGCGAAGTAAAAGTCAGAGAAGCTGGAAAATTAGCGGTAGAAGGTAAAGATTATATTGTTCAAGATGGTGATATAATGAACTTTAGATTTAATGTATAAACTGTCATTCCGGTGGAAATAGGAATTTCAAAGTAAGTGGGTAAAATAGAATAGATGAATTTTGAAATAGCAGGAAAAGATCAGAATAGTAAAGCAAGGGCTGGAGAGATTACAACCGAACACGGTAAAATTCAGACTCCGATTTTTATGCCGGTTGGTACAGTTGCATCAGTAAAAGGAGTACATCAAACCGAATTAAAAAATGACATAAATGCTGATATTATTCTAGGAAACACATATCATCTTTATCTTAGGCCTACAACTCCAATATTAGAAAAAGCTGGTGGTTTACATAAATTTATGAATTGGGATAGACCAATTTTAACTGACTCTGGTGGCTATCAAGTTTATTCCTTATCGGATAATAGAAAAATTAAAGAAGAAGGAGTTAAGTTTAAATCTCATATTGATGGTTCAACACATTTTTTTTCTCCAGAATTTTCTATGGAAATCCAAAGAATTATAGGTGCTGATATTATTATGGCTTTTGATGAATGCACCCCT
>DAOVTF010000128.1 GCA_030633225.1 Flavobacteriaceae bacterium | reverse complement strand
CAACAAACCATCTACTTTACCAAACTCTTTTAATGTTGTTGCCAACATAGCTTCTACTTGATCATAATAACGAACATCACACTGTACAGGTAAAACCTTTCCTCCTGTTTTTTCTTCTAACTCTTTTGCAGTATTTTTTAATTTATCTAAATTTCTTGAACTAATAACTACACTTGCTCCAAGCTCTAAAAAGTAGGTTGTCATAGCTTTTCCTAATCCGCTTCCACCTCCGGTTACAACAATTACTTGATCTTTTAATGATCCTTCTTTTAACATTGGTTTATTAAAACTCATATTTCATTCTTTAATTTTTGTAAAAGTACAATTTTTAAATTGTTAAAAACTATGCGAAATTGTTAAGTTTTTTTTAGAAACCTGCTTGCCAGAACTAAAACTCTTTGTATATTTGCCGGACTTTTAAAGAAAACGAAGCATACAAGCATACATAAAGATATCTAGAAATGAAAAGAACATTCCAACCATCAAAAAGAAAGAGAAAAAATAAACACGGATTTAGAGAGAGAATGTCTAGTGTTAACGGTAGAAAAATTTTAGCTAGAAGAAGAGCTAAAGGAAGACATAAAGTTTCAGTTTCATCTGAGCCAAGCCATAAAAAATAATGTATTTTTTAAAAAATATATTAAGGTGTTACTTTTTTTAGTAACACCTTTTTTTATATCTAATTGTGAATAATTATAAAAATTAAATCTATTAACCGCAAATCTATTTATTAACTTTACTTTTTTAAATAATAACAATAGAATGCCAAGAAACAAATCCATAAAATCAATACTAATTATAGGTTCAGGTCCTATTATTATTGGTCAAGCTTGCGAGTTTGACTATTCTGGAACACAAGCAATAAGATCTATTCGTGAAGAAGGTATTGAAGTTGTTTTGATCAATTCAAATCCAGCAACAATAATGACCGACCCACAAATGGCCGACCATATTTATTTGAAGCCCTTAACAACAAAATCTATAATTGAAATATTAAAAAAACATAATATAGACGCTGTTTTGCCAACAATGGGCGGTCAAACTGCTTTAAATTTATGTATTGAAGCTGATGATAAAGGTATTTGGGAAGACTTTAATGTTGATATTATTGGAGTTGATATTGATGCTATTAAAATTACTGAAGACAGAGAGAAGTTTCGTAATTTAATGAATGAAATAGGAATACCTCAAGCTCCGTCACAAACAGCAGCTTCATTTTTAAAAGGTAAGGAAATCGCACAGGAATTTGGTTTTCCTTTAGTAATTCGGCCATCATTCACATTAGGTGGATCGGGTGCATCAATTGTTTATGAACCAGAGGATTTTGATGGTTTATTGCAAAGAGGATTAGAAGCTTCTCCAATTCATGAAGTTTTAATTGATAAAGCATTACTAGGTTGGAAAGAGTATGAACTTGAACTTTTAAGAGATAAAAATGATAATGTAGTTATTATTTGTACTATTGAAAATATGGATCCAATGGGAATTCATACTGGTGATTCTATAACAGTAGCTCCTGCCATGACCCTAAGCGACACCGCTTACCAAAGAATGAGAGATATGGCAATTAAAATGATGCGATCCATTGGTGATTTTGCTGGTGGTTGTAATGTACAATTTGCTATGAGCCCTGACCATAAAGAAGATTTAATAGCTATTGAAATAAATCCTCGTGTTTCTAGATCATCGGCGTTAGCCTCTAAGGCAACAGGTTATCCTATTGCTAAAATTGCATCAAAACTTGCCATTGGATATCATTTAGATGAATTAGAAAATCAAATCACAAAAAATACTTCAGCACTTTTTGAACCAACATTGGATTATGTAATTGTTAAAATACCACGTTGGAATTTTGATAAGTTCGAAGGATCTGAAAGAACCATCGGTTTACAAATGAAATCAGTTGGTGAAGTAATGGGCATTGGGCGATCTTTTCAAGAAGCGCTACATAAAGCAACCCAATCTTTAGAAGTTAGTCGAAATGGTATTGGTGCTGATGGTAAAGGGGTTAAAGATTATGATAAAATAATTAGCAAACTTCAAAATCCTAGTTGGGATAGAGTTTTTGTAATTTATGATGCCATTCAAATTGGAATTCCATTGAACAGAATTCATGAAATTACTAAAATTGATATGTGGTTTTTAAAAGAATATGAAGCTTTGAATATTCTTGAAAAAGAAATAACATCATATAATGCATTAAATTCTTTGCCAAAAGAATTATTATTAGAAGCCAAACAAAAAGGTTTTGCTGATAGACAAATAGCCTATATGATAGGATGTTGGGAAAGTGAAGTTCATAAAAAACGAAGAGAACTAAATATCAATAGAGTTTTTAAAATAGTTGATACCTGTGCTGCTGAATTTAAAGCAGAAACACCTTACTACTACTCTACTTTTGAAAGTGATATGATTGTTAGCGGTAAGTCATATTCAGAAAATGAAAGTATAGTTAGTAAAAAGAAAAAGATAGTTGTTTTAGGTTCTGGTCCAAATAGAATTGGACAGGGAATAGAATTTGATTATTGCTGTGTTCATGGTGTTCTGGCAGCAAAAGAATGTGGATATGAAACCATAATGATCAATTGCAATCCCGAAACAGTTTCTACAGATTTTGACATAGCAGATAAATTATATTTTGAACCAGTTTTTTGGGAACATATTTGGGATATTATCCAATTAGAAAAACCTGAAGGAGTTATAGTTCAATTGGGTGGTCAAACTGCATTAAAACTATCTGAAAAATTAGAAAAAAACGGAATAAAAATTATAGGTACTAGTTTTGAAGCCTTAGATCTAGCAGAAGATAGAGGTAATTTTTCAGAGTTATTGACAGAATTAGATATTCCTTTCCCTCAATTTGGAACGGCTACATCTGCCGAAGAAGCAGATAAAATAGCGGATGAATTAGATTTTCCTATTTTAGTTCGCCCCAGCTATGTTCTAGGTGGTCAGGGTATGAAAATTGTAATCAACAAACAAGATTTAGAGGATCATGTAATTAAAATTCTTAAAAGAATCCCTAATAATGTTTTGTTGTTGGACCATTATTTAGATGGAGCTATTGAAGCTGAAGCAGATGCAATTTGTGATGGTGAAAATGTTTATATCATCGGTATCATGGAGCATATTGAACCTTGTGGTGTACATTCTGGTGATTCTAACGCAACTTTACCTCCTTTTAATTTGGGAGAATTCGTAATGCAACAAATTAAAGATCATACCAAAAAAATTGCATTGGCTTTAAAAACAGTTGGATTGATTAATATTCAATTTGCAATTAAAGATGATATTGTTTATATTATTGAAGCTAACCCAAGAGCTTCTAGAACAGTTCCTTTTATTTCAAAAGCATATAATGAACCTTATGTTAATTATGCTACTAAAGTTATGCTTGGGGAAAATAAAGTAACCGATTTTGATTTCAAACCAAGATTAGAAGGATACGCAATAAAACAACCTGTTTTCTCTTTTGATAAATTTCCAAATGTGAATAAAAATTTAGGTCCCGAAATGAAATCAACTGGTGAAAGCATATTATTTATTGACAGTTTGAAAGATGACCAGTTTTATGAATTATATTCAAGACGTAAAATGTATTTAAGCAAATAGACTAACTGAATGCTATATTTGAAATAATGACAAATACTGATTTAAAATCTCATTGGAATAAAGTTTATAATAATGCCGATATAAATAAACTAGGCTGGTATGAAAAGAGTTGTATTCCCTCTTTAGAATTAATTCAAAAATGCAATCTTAAAGAGGACTCTAGAATATTACATATTGGAGCTGGTGCTACACTATTGATCGATGAATTAATCGATCTAGGTTATAATAATCATATAGTAAATGATTTAAGTAGCAATGCATTGGATATTTTAGAGAAAAGATTAAAATCTAAAAATGTAGGGGTTAAGTTTATTGAAGATGACATAACAAATTCAACAAATTTAAATATTATAGAACCTGTTGATCTTTGGCATGACAGAGCTGTATTACATTTTTTTAATGACAAAGAAGAAAAAGATTCTTACTTTTCTTTGCTTAATAAATTAGTAAAACCTGGAGGAAATGCAATAATTGCAGCTTTTAGTTTAGATGGTACTTCTAAATGCAGTGGATTAGATGTTAATCGTTACAGTCAAGAAATGATAACGAATAATATTGGCGTTGACTTTGAATTTGTAAATAGCTTTAATTTTAAATATACTATGCCTTCTGGTGATAAAAGAAAGTATATTTATACTTTATATAAAAAGAAAAAATAAATTATAATAAGTGGTGCCTTTATAAAATTAATGTCTTAGATATAGAACATAAAACCAAAACTAATTCGCATCGCATCTCTTCCTTGATTGTCATCAATAGTATTATTATTTATAGTGCCATTCCATTTTATACTTTTAACACCATAATCTAATTCTAACCCAACTGTTACCCTCTCAAATGGTTCATACATAATATTGAATATTCCATAATAATGTGAATTAAATAAATCACCTTCTACTATTAATTCAGGAATCTCATCATTATCAGTTAATAAAAACCTTTCCATATTCTTAAAATCATAATAAGTGTACCCAAATACAATATTACTGTGCAACTTGGGTGTAAAAAAATACTCATATGATAGCCAACCTCCCCCTGCTGGAGTTGCATCAATTTGATTATTTACCGTAGGATATCCATCATAACCTAATCCGGCAATACTAGTCATATATGCTGTTATCCCTTTTCCTCCAACCAATTGAAACTGAAAATTATTTTTTCGCTCAGTGGCATACATTCCACTAAAAGAAAATCCATAACCAATAAAATTATCTAGATTACTATCTAATTCGTATCTAATATTCCTAAGAATAGAAGAAAAACGTAAATGCCCGCCATTAATTTTTTTAGAAACAGCAAATGTTAAATCCGGCGTTACCTGATATGCTTCTTCAACCAAAGGTTCAATTTCTTCAAAGCTGATATAATTTATAATAGGAGCCTCAATACTTATAGAATAGCTCCATTTTTCATTTTTAAAGTTGTTAAAATATTTTATATGAGGCGATCTTACCCAAATACCTGAAGGCGGACCCTCCCACTCCATAATATTGGGCCAAAGATCTTCGTCACCAAAATTATTCCAGTTTTGACCAATTTGCCAATGCCCTGTTTCAACAAATGCTTTTCTTAAACGCATATGCCCATTTCCTCCCCAAAAATCAAACTCAACAACTGCTTTAATATCTTTACCGTTTTTTTGAACAAAAAGGCCTTCCATTTTAATTTGAGTCTGATATAGGTCCATTTTAAAGCTATCGGAATCATCTGTACCAAAAACATTTATATTTCCAACATTAAAGGTTTCACTATCCTGTAAACCACCAAAAAGATCATAATAACCATTTAGTTTAATATTTGTACCTAAACTACCAGTAATTCGAGCTTTATTATTAATTGAATCTTTGGATCTAACAGTTAATAATCGATCGTTATTAAAATTTTGACTTAACAATAAAAATGGTGTAAATAAAATAAAGTAAAAGATTCTAGTAGCTTTCATTATTTGTTTATTTAAAGTACTAAAATAATAAATTTCAAGCAAAAAAAAGGCTCAAGTTTTAAATACTTGAGCCTCATAAAAATTACAAATAATTTTTTTTATGTTTTAGTTTTAAAAGCGTCAAATACTTTATCGGCATATTTAGGAGCAACTTCTGAGGCTGATTTTGGGTCAGTGATATCAACAGAAATAACTGACATTAATTGCTTACCTGGCTCAAGATCAAGATTATAAATTACAGTTTCTAAAATGTATGTTTCAGACGTATAAGTTCTAGTTTCCGAAGGAACATAAGCTCCACCATAACCATAGCCATAAGGAGAATAACTCCTGCCGTAGTAACCACCAAAACCACCATAGTGACTACCATATCCCATACCATAACCACCATAGCCTCCATAATAACCACCTGAAGTATAACCACCACTTTCTGATGTTACAATTTCCTTTTGTTTATCTTTAAGAACAGTTAACACTGCTCCTTTAAAGCCTTCATTTTTAAAAATTTGAACAGCTTGTTTAACCTCTTCTTTAGTTCGTTTTACATTATGTTTCATTGAAGGAAATTTCTTGTAACTTTCAGTTGCATCAACACCTTCGGCTCTTAATCTATTTGCGATTTCTTGTTCAAAACGCTGACGAGAAACCATATCATCAGTTCTTGCAATTACTATTATTTTAGCACCTTTTAATGTACTAATATTATCTGCTTTCCATGCATCTGTAACTTTTACCGAAGTACCACAACTTGCAAAAGTTATTGCTAAAATCATTAGTATTAAAATGTGTTTAATTTTTTTCATGTTTAAAATTTGAATAATTAATATTGTTATTTGCGT
>DAOVTF010000180.1 GCA_030633225.1 Flavobacteriaceae bacterium | reverse complement strand
GCGATAGATTTTGAATCTAAAGCTCCAAAAATAATACCCTTTTTTCCTTTAAGTAAGTTATACATATAATTGTATTTGATTTATAATTTATTTTTAAACAGTTTGCAAATATAGCAATTTATTAGCTTTAGGATGTGGCTAATAATTGTTTTGCATGCGCTAAAGCAGAATTGGTTATAAGTTTTCCTCCTAACATTTCTGCTAATTCGTTAATTCTTTCTGTTTTACTTAACAATTTAATATCAGAACGAATTGTTTTACTTCTTTCTTCTTTAAATACCTTATAATGTTGATTCCCTTTTGCTGCAATTTGTGGTAAATGTGTAATAGTAATTACCTGCATATTCTCACTCATTTGTTGCATCTCACCTGCAATTCTATTGGATACTTCACCAGAAACACCCGTATCAATTTCGTCAAAAATTATCGCTGGTAATTTAGTGTATTTAGATAATATTGATTTTACTGCAAGCATTATTCTAGACATTTCACCACCAGAAGCTGCCTTTTTTAGGCTCTCAAAAGTCAATCCTTTATTAGCTGAAATTAAAAATCTTAATTCATCTTTTCCGTTAGCAAAAAACTCTTCATTTTCAATTAGATCAATCGACAAGCGAGTATTTTTCATTTCTAATTTACTTAAAATCCTTTCTAACTCATAAATAAAAACCGGTATAGCTTTTGCCCTTCTTTGATGAATTTTAGAAGCTAATTTCTCAACTTCAATTCTTTGCTTATCAATTTCTAATTCTTTGTTTTTTATTATTTCTGAAGCACTGTCAACATCAATGATTTTCTTTTTGTAAGAATCTTTAATTTCTAGTAAACCTTCTATTGAGTCTACGTTATGTTTTTTTTGCAGATTATCAATTATTTGTAATCTTTCTTCATTTTTCTCTAATTCTTGCGGATTGTATTCTAAACTCTCATTTTCCTTTTCAAGCTCTTGAACAATATCGTTTAACTCAATAAAAACACTATTTACTCTCTCTGACAATTGCTGATAATCATTTGAAAAGCTAGCTATTTTACTGATATTATTTTTTAATTGATTTAATAGATTTTGAGCACCTATTTGTTCATTATCTATTAACTGAATGGCTTCTGATAAATTGAGTTTAATATCCTCAACATGAGCAAGTTTTATTATGGTTTCTTCTAATTCAATTTGCTCATTCTCTTTTAAATCTGCTTGTATCAACTCATTTAAAATAAAAGAATTAAAATCGTATTCATCTTGAGATTTTTTTTGATTTATTTTAATCAGCTCTAATACTTTTATTAACATCTTAAACCTTTTTAATTTTTCGGTGTAAGAAGCTAAATAATCTTCATTTTTAGCTAATGAATCAATTATTTGGAATTGAAAATTACTATCAGCCAATTGTAAAGTTTCGTGTTGAGAATGTATATCTATCAGCTGTTCACTTAAAGCATTTAACACAGATAAAGTAGTTGGAGTGTCATTAATAAAAGCTCTTGATTTTCCGTTGGGTAATAATTCTCTTCGAATAGTTGTAGTCGGTTCATAGTCCAAGTCTTCCTGTTCAAAAAACGATTTTAAATTATAATTCTCAATATCAAAGTCTGCTTCAATAATACATTTAGATTCTTTATTTATAACCGATGAAGCATCTGCTCTTTTACCTAAAACTAAAGCCAAGCCACCCAGTAGAATTGATTTTCCAGCACCAGTTTCACCTGTAATAACTGATAACTTATCTCTAAAATCTACTTTTAGATTTTCGATTAAAGCATAATTTTTAATAGATAATGATGCAAGCATGAACTAAATAAATAATTGTAAAAATAGGAAGTTAAATTAAGTAAAAATAAGAAATTTAAAAAATAATTAAATTTTAATTTCACTCCATTTTGGGTCGAATGATGGAAATATTCTCGATAATACATCTCTTAACTCAGAGGTTTCAATTCTAGGACCATCAGAAAAAATATCGACAATTTCATCACTTTTTGTATCCATAAATACTCTAATCAAAAAGGTATTGGGTCTATCGTTATACAATTTTTGTAGGTCAACAATAGATTTTGCGATAACTTCTTTTCCTTCTGTTTTATTATCAGCCATTCTATCCAATCCCATCAAATGGTATTCGTACGTTGTTTTTCTAAATTGATCATAAACCGGTGATAATAAATTCTCATTCAATTGGTATCTGGTGTTACTTCCATCAATTTTTTTCCAACCTGAACCTCCACTTTGCTGTGCAAGATTAACTACATTTTCAGCTTGTTTAAAAAAATTCTCACCACCTTTATAACCAAAACTATCAGCTTCAAAGCCCAAAATTGTGTAAGCATAAAAGGTTAATAAAGAAACTAAATTTGAATCAAAACTATTTTCATTATACATCAATGGCTGATATTCTTCATATTTAAAACTAATATCATTATCGTTAAAATTTAATATGGATGTTTTATATGTCGAATTGTATACCGGACGAGATACTTGCAATTGTAAACTACCTTTATATTGGTTTACTGCAGGATTATCAATAATATTGATTGTTATGGTACAGTTAATTTTTTCGTGTTCTTTATATCCAATATTTGTCCATTTGGTATTGTTCATATACTCAAAAATGGCATCTTGCATGGTAACAAATACCTGTTTGTTTGAGATACCAATTTCAGAAGAATTAATGTTAACTACACAATTCAATTCTTGAGATTTTGATTGAATGGTAACAAATAAAAATAATATGATAAGGTATTTGTACATTTATTTTTTAATAATTTCTTTAAAAATATCTTCTGCTACTTCACTTTTAGATTTCAGCTCAAATGAAGTTATATTTTCATTTTTATCTATTAAAGTAATTTTATTTGTATTACCTTTAAAACCAGCCCCTTTATCTTGTAAAGAGTTTAACACGATTAGATCTAAATTTTTACGTTTTAATTTACTTTTTGCATTTTCTAATTCGTTATTGGTTTCTAAGGCAAAACCAATTAAAAATTGATTTTCTTTAATTTTGCCAACAGATGCTAAAATATCTTTTGTTGGTTTTAACTCAATATTTAACGATGCATCTTTTTTCTTAATTTTTAATGAAGCAACATTTTTGGGTGTGTAATCTGCAACAGCAGCAGCAAATATAGCAATATCAGAGCTATTAAAATATTTATGTGTGGCATTATACATATCATCAGCCGAAACAACATCAACTCGTTTTATAGAGTTGTAGCTTACTTTTTCGTTTGATGGACCGGTTATTAAAAAAACTTCAGCTCCTAATTTTGCAGCTTGATCTGCCAAAGCAAATCCCATTTTGCCAGAAGAATGATTTCCAATAAATCTTACAGGATCAATTTCTTCATAAGTAGGCCCGGCAGTAATTAATATTTTTTTATTATTTAAAGGAAGTTTAGATTTAATATCCTTTTCAATAAAATTCACGATATCTTTTGGCTCAGCCATTCTTCCTTCACCAATCAATCCACTTGCAAGTTCTCCGCTTGTAGGCGGAATAAAAACATTACCAAATTCTTGTAGTTTTTCAATATTTTCATTGGTAGTCTTATGCTGGTACATATCTAAATCCATCGCCGGAGCAAAATAAACTTTAGCTTTCGCTGAAAGATAAGTTGCCATCAATAAATTATCACAAGTGCCAGATGCCATTTTTGCCATAGTATTGGCTGTAGCTGGAGCTATAATCATCAAGTCAGCCCAAAGAGCTAGTTCTACATGATTATTCCATTGATCATTATCACTTTCAGTATCAACAAAAGTAGAATAAACAGGATTTTTGGAAAGTGTTGATAAGGTAAGTGGAGTAACAAAATCTTTTGAAGCAGGAGTCATCACAACTTGAACGTTTGCTCCTGCCTTTATAAATAGTCGAACTAAATACGCTGTTTTATAAGCAGCTATTCCGGCTGTTACGCCTAGAAGAACATTTTTACCGCTTAAAACAGACATAATTAATCTAATGTATCGTTATCAATTTCAGGATCTCTAAAATAAATATCATTATCTAACCATTCTTGTACAGCCATTGCTGTTGGTTTAGGTAGGCGCTCGTAAAAACGAGAAACTTCAATTTGTTCTTTGTTTTCAAAAACCTCTTCTAAACTATCATTAAAAGTTGCAAATTCTTCTAATTTATCAACCAACTCACTCTTTAAATCTTCATTAATTTGTGATGCTCTTTTTGACATAATAGAAATTGCCTTATAAATATTTTGTGTTGGCTCTTCAATTTTAGTTTTATCAAAAGTTATGGTGGTTTCTGGAGCTTCAGTATTTTTATAGTCTTTCATAATTAGTTTTGTGAAATTATTGCTATTTCTTCTTTTGTTTTTAATAATTCTTCATCAATGTTTTTAGTCATCTGATCAATTTCCCTATTTTTTTTCGATTCAGGAAATGCTTTTTTAAATTTTGCTGATGAAGTTTTTGCATCTAATAATCGTTGTTCTTTTTTAGTCAACACACTCTTCATACTAAGGTCATAATAGGCCTTAAATTTATAATAAAAAGTGTCTTCTTTATAAACAGACCCTAAATGCTCTTCATTAAAAGTATCAAATGCTGTAATTGCAGCATTGTAATGCTCGGTATGATAGTATTGTTTTGCTACTTCAAAATCCTTCTTTTCTAACCTTGTAATTAATTCTTTATGATAATTATTCGCCTCAGAAGATAACTCTGAATTTGGATACCTATCAATATAGTCTTGAAAAGCAGCCAAAGCTTTTTCGGTATCCTGTTGATCTAAACTGTATTTAGGTGCAGCCAAAAAATAACTTTTTGCACTTAAAAATGCAGCCTCTTCAACTTTAGAACTTTTAGGATAATTTGTTAAAAATTTAGAAAAATAATAAGATGATAAAGCATAATCTTCTGTCTGATAATATGAATTAGCAGTCATATATTGAATACGTTCCATCTGAGGTTTCCCTGCATAT
>DAOVTF010000024.1 GCA_030633225.1 Flavobacteriaceae bacterium | reverse complement strand
TCAGGATTACCACGCATTCTCAACATTATTCCTATTAAAATCAAATCAATAAATGCCACTAGAAATAACCAAATGATAAATGCAGTACTTACAGCAATATCTTGTGAAGAAGCTATAGCTGCAATATACATAAATAACCCCAGAAATAAAATCACTAAGGAAGCTAATAAAATACTGTATAAAAAGAAAAGATCCCATGGCACTTCAATATTTGTTAATAAAGCCCATAATACAGCACCGAGCAATGCAATAAAAACTGGTGTATAAATAATTATAAACCTTCCGATAAGTTTTCCCCAAAAATAACTGCTAAAAGAAATTGGTAAAGAAAGTATATACTCCATTACACTGTTTTCTCGATCTCCTACAACAGAACGTACCGTTGAAATAAGTACATAAATTGGCAGAATTGCCATACTTATTTGCATAAAGGTTACCATAAGTCGACTTAGACCAACAAACCCAATAATTTGAGATTCGGTAATGCCAGAAGTAAACATGATTGCAACAAAACCACCAAATAAGATGCTATACGCCCAAAACCAACGAGATCGTAAACTTTGGCGAATATCTGAATAAATAATCTCTTTTAAACTTTCAAAACTTTTCATTGAATTAACTAATATTTAATAGTTATTAATAAATTGGGGTTTAGTTATTTTTATTTTGTTCTTTCTTTAACTTTTCCTCTAACTTTTTTAATTTTTCAGGATTATCTTTCATCATGAGCATCTTTTCCTGAATAAAATTTTCACGCATTGTTTTACCCGCATTAATTCGTTGTAAAACCTGTTCAAAAGTAAAAACACTATCTACACTTGGTTTTTCAGAATAAGCAGAATAACCATAACCCATAGGTGTATGTTTACCATAATCATAAAATGCTGTTTCTGCATTAATCCAGTTTGAAGGATCATTTCCTTTACTGGCATCTCCAATCCAAAATTTTACTGTTTCTCCTTTCCATTGATTCCATGTTGAGGTATCTCTCATTTCTTCAGCCAAACATCCAATATCATCATACCAGTGAACCTCTCCATATTCGTTAATAGATTGCGCATTATAACGTTGATCTGTCAACCCCATCAGGCAGACATAACAAATATCACGATCAAAATTAATGTCACGAGCTTCATAAGTTACATTTTGTTTACATGAACTAAAGATTAATAAAAAGGTAAAAATTATTGCTAGTTTTTTCATTGTTTAAAGTTTTATGACATACTGATTTTATACTTCTTTATTAACTACAATCTTACCCATATCCATTTCTATTAAACGATTTACAAGATCTTCAACCTCATCAATTCGATGACTACTAATAATCATCAAAGCATTTTTATCAAAATTATGTAAATAATCAAATAAAATGGATCTGGCCTTTGGATCTAAATTTGCAGCAGGTTCATCCATCAATAATATTTTTGGTTTTCTACCTAAAGCAAAAGATACTAAAAGTTTTTGCTTCATTCCACCAGATAGTTTCATAAAAGGTTTATTGAGATTACCTTTTACATCTAAACCTAAATTTTCACTAATATCAATAAATTCTTGTTTATCTGTATTGGTAAGTTTCCCGAAAAAATCTAACATTTCCCCAACGGTCATTTTTATAGGTGGAGGAATCTGAGGTACAAAACCAATGTTTTGAAGAATTAATTCTCGTTCTTTCCGAGGATTCATACCAAGAACTTCAATAGTACCCTTATATTTATATAAGCCTAAAAGACAACGAATTAATGTTGTTTTTCCGGCTCCATTCTGACCTACTAATGCTATTCGTTCACCAGCTTTAAAACTATGCGTTAAGTTCTCAATTACAGTAGTTTTTTTAAATGATTTTGTAAGCTGGTCAACTGTAATTAAAATTTCTGAATCTTCCAATATCAATTTTTTAAAATGTTTTTAATCTTTTTTTAGTTTGTATTTATAAAATAATTTTATGTTATTTTATCAAAACCTCTTATGGAATACGATAAAGCATCTCCATAACAAATGTCTACACATAAACCACATCTGGTACAATCTGCACCAGCAAAATGGATTTCTTTTGTAGCTTCACCACGCTTTACAAACCATAATTCATGTGGAACCAAACAAACATCCTGGCAATCTCTACAATGCCCGCATTTTGATAAATCAAATTTTATAGCCGTTGGTGATAATTTACCAATAAAACTATAAGTAACTCCTATAGGACAAACATATCTACACCAAAAACGTTTGGAATATACAATTTCAAAAAGTAATAAAACAAAGATCCACAATAATATTAAACCCGGACCATAAATAATTGCTCTTGAAATAATTCCTACTGGATTTAGATTTTCAAAGACTAAATTCTTGGTTAAAATAGCCAGTAACAAGAATCCTACCCAAAAAATGTATTTGATTCCGATACTGTAAGTGTGTTCTTTGATTTTCTTCTTTTTTACAAGATAATTATGTAGTTTTTCGGCATTTTCTGCTAAAAAGTGATATGGACAAAGCCATGAGCAAAAAGTACGACCACCCAATAAAAAATAAAATATTAAAATGATAAAAAAACCAATAAAAAAATTCATGGTTAACATTGCAAAATATCCGGTTCTACTACCAATAAACATTTCTTGTAGAGCGTTAAAAGGATCCATAAGGTAAATACCTAAAAATCTAGACCCACTAAGTGAACCTTCCAAAACTCCTATATCAAAAGCAAACGACGCCCAAAATAGGAAATTAAAAAAAAGTAAAACTCCCCAACGTAAATTACGCCATTTGTTTTTGTTAGGATTATTGGCCTTCCATTCTTTAAAGGTGATCCCCAATTTAGAATTAGGCATTTCTTCTCTACGTTTTGCAGGTATTGGTGTTAATTTTTTTAAATTTATCATCAGAAAATATTTTAAACCATTTCTAATTTTTCAATAATAATACTACTTGGTGTTGTTGGACAAACCATAACACAAACCCCACATCCTGTACAAGCATCTAAAACTTTTGGTTGCCATAGTTTACTACCGTTAGCTCCTGTTTTTTCTTCTAAAATAATAGCTATTTCTCCAATAGGACATTCGGTAACACATAAATCACAAATTTCACGATCAAACTGATGATTATTTACAAGTGAAGCTTTTCTTTCTTCACGCTTTGGATTAGGCGAACGATATACACCTTCAAATCCAGATTCTCTTGGAACTCCTTTAAATCCTTTTCCTTTTACAGCCAAACAAGTAGAATTATCAATAACTGCTAAGCCCATTTTTGTAGTTGCCTTCATGGCTTGAGATTGAACAACAAATGGATTATAATCAGGTCCTGGAGTTGGATTGGCTTTTTGATATTCAATTAAAGCACCTTCTCCTGCTTTTTTAAATAGAACAAAATCTAAAGCTGCAGTTGGACAAGTTTCAACACATTGCATGGCATCACATGAAAAATCACAAGCTTGCGCAAGCGGATCAATATATGGGGTGCCATAAGAAAGGCCATCAGAAATACCAGCTAACTTAACAGCCTCTATCGGGCATATCTGAACACAAAGTCCACATTTGATACATGCATAAATAAATTCATCTTCAAGTATTGCTCCTGGGGGACGCAATAAGGTTAATGTATTTTCTTCGTTAGGTTTCCTTAAATAATTTACTCCTACTCCAACAGCACCTATTGCAGCTACTGCAAAGGCTCCGTTTTTTAGAAACTGCCGTCTATTAATTTCTGGATCTGTTTTTTTCACACTGTTGAAATTTAATAATCTCGTTCTTTATTACGTTCCCATTTATAAATTGGATTCTTATCTTTTAAAACAAACTTTGGTTTAGAAAATGGTGCTAATCGTTCTAAAAAATCTAAAACTTCTAATATTGGAGCACCATAAAAGAATTTTATATTTTTATTGAATGCCCATAAATGTTCACTATAACTATATAATTTATAAGGTACATCACCTACATTGTCACCATTTTTATCAAATCCCTGATAATCACTCCAGTAATTACCATCAAACTTATTCCCATTTGCAGTATTACCACGTGTATATACCTGGGTTAAATTATCGTGTAAATAGTTTTCTTGTACTAAATTACCCTCAAGATCAGAGTGAAAAAGCATTCCTACATTACAAAATGCTATTTCATTACCAACCACTGTGTTAATTTTTTCGGGTACAAAAGGTGATACATCAAAATGAATACCATAGGCAGAATACAAAAACCGATTATTTAATATTTGATTAGATGAAGTTTCTTTTAATCCTAAGCACATACCTGTTGAACCAACTGAGCCTTGAATTAAATTTTCAGAAAGTATTGTTTGTTCACTATACATTAGAAATACTCCTACCGAATTACCATAAAATTCATTTTTATGAATACGATTATTATGAGCATACATAAAATGAATACTATACCTATTCCCTACTCCTTTATTGCCTTCAAAATGATTTTCAGAGGAATACCAAACTACCATATCACGCACTTTGTGCCAGTAGTTAAACATTATTCTATTATTGGTTGAGTACCAAAGACGAATTGCATCACCTTTTAATGCTAAAGGTTTTGTACTGATGGATGAAATATCATTATGTTCTACAATGCAATTATCAGATTTAAAAATATCAACTCCAAACAAACATTCATCAATTAGGTTATTTTTAACAATGGTATGATTTGCTTCAATAATTTTTACACCTGCATCCAACCTGTCAGGAGAATCACCTGAATTAGTAATATGTAAATTTTTAATGGTAACACTATCAGCTTTAACATAGATAACTGATTCATTATCCATACCTGAAATGGTAGCTTTACCACCACCATCAATTACTATATTAGGCACTTTAATAGTTGCAGGACCAGTATAAAATCCTGGTTTTAGTTTTAAAGTATCACCAGGTTTTAAATTTTTAAGTAAAGTATTAAGAAATACCTGATTCTCTTCAGAATTAAATGGTGTAATTTTATTTTGTAAACCAGCACCATTGGAGTTGTTTTCTTGTGAAAACACACTCCATTGCAAAAAGATAACTATTATTAGGAAATAACTTCTCAAAGTATAAAATTCTTAAAATTAATAAAACTGTCTCAAAAAATAAACTGAACTATATTAAAATAATACAAACTAACTAAATATGAAATTATCTTAAGAGACAGTTTTGTGTGAATTTACTAGCTTAACTATTTTTGTAATTCTATATATTTTCTTTTAAATAAAATGGAGAAAATTAAAACGACAAACACTAAAAGTGCAATATAAAACCCATAATAAGGATAAGATACTGTTTCAAATTGAGCTACTTTGCCAAGTCCGAAAACGGTCGGCATAAATGGTTTAATCCCTGCAAAAGCTCCACCTCCATGTAAATCTAAATGATGTCCATACCAATACATAGAATACATATACAGAAAAAGAAAATAAAAAGGCAATAGTGCTGGTAGTATGGCAAATATTGCATTCTTCTTTTTAGGAGTAACAATAAAAATAATTATTAATACTCCGAAAAAAATAAAAATATACCTTGAATAGACCAAAATTCCATTCAATACTTTTAAATATTGTGGTGTTACATCTACTTGTAACGGACTACCTGTTTTAGGATCAATAACATCTTCACCTTCTCCATCTTTTTCAGTATCAAAAACATAGTATTCTGGCACAGGTTTTATTTGCCCTTCTTTTAGTTCATCAAACACTCGACTGTTGACACCTTGTACTATTGGATACATACCAATATAATGATTAATTGCTGTCATTTCCATCAAACAATCCGCTCCTTCATTTGTTGTTATTTCTGCTCTTTCTTGAACTCCTTCACAACCATTATAAACTCCATCATATTTGAATTCAATACGAATACCTTTTGGGTACATAGATTTTGGATATTGATGACTTTGTAAAGCTACCCACCATATAGGCATAAAATATACTGCAATCATCAACAATAACCCAACTATAGCGAAAAGTTTATAGAAAAGTCCGAATTTTTTTGCATGATCATTCATTGAAATAATAATTAGAATAGTTAAAATTGATTTTTTTAGATTTTATTTCATATAAAAAAGCAAAATGGTATTGATTTCAATACCATTTTGCTTGTAACATTGACTAATTTGCAGTTGCACCTGCTTGGTGTAACATATATTTAATAGCATTATTAATATCATCGTCAGATAAATCAGTAAATCCACCTTTTGGAGGCATCACTCCTTGTTTACCCTGGAATCCTTTAACAGCATGATCTTGTATAACATTCATACCCTGACCAGCAATAGTTGCCCAACGCTCTTTTTCATCTAATTTAGGTGCACCTGTAACACCGGTAGCATGACAAGCCATACATTTTGTGTCATAAGTAGCTTTACCATTTCCAAAATCACCACCTGAAGTTACAACTGGAGTATCGCTAGATTTCTCTTTAGATATTTGCTCAGTTTTAGCTTTCATAAAAGCAATAATCTTATTTGCATCTTGTTCAGAAACATTTTGATTAGGCATCGCTAATTTATAATGTTGACGCATTGCTTCAATATCAGCATCTTTCATTTTAGATTCAGGATCCATAATCCATTCTTTCAACCATTTATCATCTCTACGTTTATCAATCATAAATAAATCAGGCCCGTTAAATTCTTCTGCAAATTTATGACAAGCACTACAGCCATAGTTTAAGAATTCAAGCTCACCTGGTAGTAAATTTTCTAACTCTATAGCTGATGGTTTAAACGATTGCATTTTCATATCAGCATTAATTCTATCTGTATAAGCTAATACACGATCTGTTTCAGCTTTTTGATTGTAATTAACAGCCATATATCCAATAAGCTGACGTTTGTCTGGACTGTTTTGAGAATCTAATAATAACGGATACATACCTGCCTTTTCAGCTTTAAATTTAATTGTTGCTGTTTCACCAGGGCTATAATGATACATTTTATCGTAAGATGAAATTTGGTAAACATAATGATCTAATTTAGTTTCCCCGTGATTACTCAAGTGTAAATACACTGTTTGACCTTGTGTAATATTAATATTAGCCGGTGTTACTTTTCCATCTTTAATTGTACCATAAATACGCACAGTATTACCTTTTACAACTTCTTTTTCAGCACCTAAAGCCGTAAAATATTTAGACTTGTTACTTGTTGCAATATTAGTTCCAATTGGATAAACATCAATTGAACTAAATTCATCTAAATGAATTAAGCCAGTATAATGTGGTTCCCCCATTGGTAATGGTAAATCATAAATAACTTTTGGATCTCCATCACCACTTATATCTATTAATTGGTGATTTTGTGGATGAAGTGGTCCTACCGGATTAAAACGGTCAATAGATAATTTATTTAATGAGATCAAATATTTACCATGAGGTTTTTGAGTATCTCCAGAAGCTGCAACTAAGTGACCTACATTATAATGAGATGGTACATGACCCAATACTTTTAAATTGATATAATCCCATTTTGTGATACGTGAATCAACATAAATTGAAGTATAGATTACACCTTTTTTACTATCATATTGATTATGTAATGGTCCTAATCCAACCTCAACACTACCGTGTAAAGCATCTTCTAATTTAATAATAGGAATACCATACCTATCAGTTCCTTCAAAATTCTTACTATCAATAGCAGCCATTATCTTATCAAATTTATAAACCCAAGCATGAGAGTCTAATTTACCTGCTACTACAATATATTGTCCAGTTGGATCAACATCAACACCATGAGGTGATTTTGGTTCAGGAATCAAGAAAAACAGACTATGTTTAACAGCATCTTTTATTGTAATTACTTTATGACCACGAACCATTTTTGGTCTGATAGTTCCATTTTTCAATAGTTTTTCAGCTTTTTTCCAATTGGTTACATGCAAATAATCTACATCTCTGGAAGAACATCCTGCTTCAAAAGGAGGGCGACCACTTTCTATACCACCATAATACATTTCTGTACAAAATGAATTAGTGAATCCCCAACCATAAGAATCTAATTTACCAGCATCTGATAAATCTTGCGTATAAGGAGGAAATTCAAATGTAAAAGACTCTTCTTCAATAATTCTTCCTTTTTCATTATCAAATTTATGGTAAGTTAGACCACCTCTCCAATATTTCTCGAAGTTAGCTTCACTTAATTCATGGTATTTCCAATCCATTGGAGATGGATATTGTGAAGCTTCCATAACATAACGAGAGTCAGGAGTAAAAAATGCTCCACCATGATTAGAACGGAATATTTTACTATTTACCACCTGTTTAACATGCCAGTCATTCAAGTCATAAACATACATTCTTGGGTTTGCTTTATCATTAATTACACCCCATTTTCCATTATAAACACCATCAGTTTCAGAGAAACCAGGGTGATGCGTATCTCCCCATAAAATTTCTTGACCTTCAATAAAGCCATCTTCCATTAAGCCATAAGTTTCTTCACTATATCCAAAACCAGAATATGGTTGACGTGTATTAAGAGGAACATACTTTAACATACGCATTGAAGGTACTGTATACATAGGTAAGTTACCTTCTTGACCTCCTGAATTTAAAGCTACATATTCATCTTTTAAATTATCAGGAGTATAGGTTTTAGCAGCTGATAATACATCTTCAGCATTCAATCCTCTACGTTTTACTACATCTCCAAAAGATTCTTTTCCGTAAGGTTTTCCGGAAATATTTGTCCCACCTGCATAGTCATCTCCTTTTTTATCCTTGTCACCACAACTTACTGTAAATAAGCCTAAAGTAGCAACAAACAAGCTCATCATTAAAATTGAGCTGTATTTTTTATTTAATATATTTTTCATTTTCTATTCGTTTTTAGATTGACCTAAGATTATTCTGCATTAACTTTTTCACTTAAGAGTTTCTTAGCACGTAAACCAACATCTGCAGTTTTTACCTGATATTGCCAGTACTGTTCTGCCCATAAGAACGCATCTTTATATTTACCTTCTTTGGCATATCTCTCGTGATTTGCTTTAGATGTTTCGGCTTGTTTCAATTGGTCAAATGCATCATCAACCAAGGCTGCTACATAAGGATAATCACCAAAATTATTCTCCTTCAACCAAGTAACAACTCCATTGATAATATCCTGAGTTTGATCAATAACCACTAATTTCTCTTCGTAAAGTACCTTGTATTCTTCTAATTGTTCTTTGGTAAGTACTACTTCTTTTTGCTCAATATCTACATATCCTGTTGGGCGTATTAATAAAATACCTTCCATCTCTAAGTGCAAAGCAGAACAAAACTCAGTACAGTAGTATGGAAAAATACCAGGTCTGTCAGCTGTAAAAGTAACAGAAGCTGTTTTACCTGGTTCAAAACTACCATGAACGCCATAAGTATCAACAGTAAACCCGTGAGTTTCATCTTCCGCACGTTCTAAATTAGTTAAGTGAAAAGTAACGACATCACCTTCATTAACAGTAACAATTTCCGGAGTAATATGAGAACGAATCAAGGTTCCAAATATATGAACCCTATTACCTTCTCTTTCAATTTTTTCTTGCCCAGCTACTGTTTTGTAACGAGAAATCTCACCTGTACGTGTATTGGTACCTAATGGATAACGAATAATAGGTTTAATTGTAGTACGTAATACTGCAACTGACCCATACATATTTGCCTGAGGTAAACTCATTGTATAAATGTCGGCCATATTATCCGATGAAATATCAATTAAATGTTGGAAACTTGGACGAACAGGGCCTACATTTGGATAATTGTCATATAAACCTTCTTTATTCACAACAGTCAAATAATTTGAATGAGGTGAAACTGACATTCCCTGTGGAGTCATTAAATAACTAGGTTGAAAACTCAATTTCAATTCCGTTTCAGTTTTACCAGTTTCATAGTTAAAACGAACAATTTTACTATCTCCATGTGCCGAAGCATAAGCAGTATTTTTACGTTGGTCAAATGCAATATCAATTACATTTTTTCCAATTGCTATACTTGCTTTTTGTACACTACTTGCATCAATAGTTGAACCTTTACTTAAAGCATTTTTTACTTTGCCAAAATCAAAAACCAATGTATTATCGGCTCCAACAACAAAATATTTACCATCGGGTGTAACTTTCACTGTTTTAGCAGTTGCAGGTAACGCAATAAATCCAACAACATTATCTTTTTTACCTTCCTCAAAAGAGACTACATTAAAATCATTTATTTTTTTAGTTGCTGATTTTGATAGTTTATCATAGTTGATCACATAAACATAACTTTTACCATCTTTTTCAGCCAGACCAACCATAAGGCCATCACTTACTTTTTTACCTGTATCAAAATAATCTAATATATATGGTGGCAATTCAAGTGTAAAAGATTTTTCTTTAATCATTCTACTTTTATGGATATTTTCACCTTCTACAAATTTCCAGAAAGTAACTCCTGATTTGAATTTATCTGACCCTAATTCAGCAGTCTTAGAATCCCAAGGAGCGGGATATTGACTAGACTGTATTATGTAGTCTGTGTTTTGGGTTACAGCTACACCTGGATAAGTACTAATATAAAGAGGATTTGACAATACCTGTTTAGTTTCAAAATCATCCAATCCCATCAGTGCAATTCTGGAATTAGCTCCATCAGAGAAAAAGGCAAAATGCCCGTCGTAATTTCCATCTTTTTCAGAAAAAGCAGGGAAACGCATATCTCCATAGGTACTAATTCGATTATCCATCGATGATTTTTTTAACATCAACGAACTCTCATCATCAAAACCATAACCTTGCCATGGTTCAGGTGAGAAAACACCTACATATTTATAGATTCGCATTGATGGTAAACCATAAACAATCATAGTTCCGGAATTCCCAGTTCCTACAATCGAAAAATACTCGTCACGACCACCTCGTGGCATGAACGTTTTAACAGCTGACAACACATCTTGATCATTAAGACCTCGTGCTGTTTTTACATTGTCAAGAGTTTGTTGTGAATAAGCATCAGTAACAACTAGAGTTACTAAAACGATCCCAACAAAAGCTCTGATAAACCAATTGGATTTCTTCATTTTATAAATAATTATAATTTTAGATATTGTATAAAATTACGCAATAATTATATCGTAGCTTTATGATTAATAAAACATTTAATGTTACCTTAGTCACTAAGAGTGTACTAATTACATATGATATAGTCAGTTTAATAAGAATATTTTATAATTGGTAAACCAATATTAAATAAAAAAATGTTGCCATTTTTATTATAAAAGAGAATTCATTTTCTCGTTTGGACATTATTTGCTTAACTCTTTAAAAATATATTTCAATTACTTTAATTTTAATAGAAAGTAAAAAATATTATTCTTAAAAAACAGCATAAATATTTAATGAATTTATAATAATAAAATAGTTGTGCTTGAATAATTAAAATGGTTATGTTTTTATTTAATGATTAGTATTTAAATTTTAAACATTTTATCTTGTTTTATAATAGTTACAATTTTATATTTGCAGCCGCTTAGGCGATATTTAGTTATTGGTCGCGTAGCTCAGCTGGATAGAGCATCTGCCTTCTAAGCAGACGGTCACAGGTTCGAATCCTGTCGCGATCACAATTATTTGAAACCCCGTTTATTACGGGGTTTTATTTGAACTTATTTCTTGATAAAATATTTCATTTTTTATAATTAGCTGCACTGAGATTGTTGGTTTATTAAACTTATAATAAATTTAATATCAATAGTTTAACGGAATATTTTGAATTATTTTAAATAAATGTTTGGCCGCCTGCCTACTTGGACTAAAATTGGACTATTTTGTCATCATAAATTGTGCAAATATTCTATTA
>DAOVTF010000141.1 GCA_030633225.1 Flavobacteriaceae bacterium | reverse complement strand
GAAAAATGTGCTTTCAGGTGATGCGGTAAGTTTTGAGGATAAATAATATAGCCCTTCTTGTCTTTCTTTATGCTTGCCTTTAAATGAATAACAGCATTTATCACAAATTTTGCAACCGATTCTACATCTCCTATTGCTTCATCAACCTCTTTTAAATCAGCTTCTATTGTTTGAGGTTTTATTGATTCATGTGCAAATATACTTCTCAGATTTTCAGCTTTTTGACGTGCTGTTTCAAGTTCGTTAGTAATTTTATCTTCAAAAAGAGTAAGTTGCACCTGCGGGCTTTCTTTTTTGTCATCAACAAGTAATTCATTTAAAACCTTTCCCTTTAGTTGGCTTTTTTTATCCCGTAATTCCATGGGTAGGTTTAATGATTTTAGGATATTGTTTTGGAACCCTTTATCAAAAAGGGTTTGATGCTACAATTAGAAAAAAATGGTTATTAACCATGAGCATTGTTACCGCAGCTCTTTTCTTTATTTTAAGAGGCATTAATGTTTATGGTGATTTGGCTCCTTGGTCAGTTCAAAAAAATATGACTTATACCATTTTGTCTTTTTTTAATGTAACAAAATACCCTCCATCATTACTTTATTTATTAATTACAATTGGCCCAGCCTTATTGTTTTTATATCTAATTGAAAATACTAAGAATAAGATTACTAATTTTTTCATTGTTTTTGGTAGAGTACCACTCTTCTATTATTTTTTACATGTTTTTGTAATACACTTATTTGCAATTATTGGAATATTAATTTTTGGTGGCAATTGGCAAGATATGATCTTAACAGCCGATGTTTTTAAAAATGCAAAATTGATCAATTATGGCTATTCTCTTTTAGTGGTTTACCTCGTTTGGATTGGCATTATTATTTTACTATATCCAATGTGTAAAAAGTATATGATTTATAAATTAAATAACAAAGAAAAATGGTGGTTAAGTTATTTGTAAAATTATTTATTGATAATACTATTATATGAAAGAAAAAGAAGATGGCTTAAAAAGGTATGTAGGTGTTTTAGGATTATCAGCAAATATTGTAAATATCATTATTGGTGCCGGTATTTTTGTAATTCCCGCTATTGTAGCAGAAAATATGGGATCAACCAGTATTGTGGCATACTTATTTTGTGGAATTCTAATAGCTTTAATTATGCTTTGCTTTGCAGAAGCTGGGAGTAAAGTAACCGATACAGGAGGTGGTTTTGCCTATGTAGAAGCAGCTTTTGGTAAGTATCCTGGATTTTTAGTAGCAAATATTGCTCTGGCAGGTGGTGTACTTGCAGATGCTGCCGTTGCTAATGCCTTAATAGATATTTTAGGCTCCTCTTTTGTGATTTTTAAATTGGAATGGATACGTGTGTTATTTTTTGCGGTAATCTTTTTTGGATTGGCTGCTATTAATATCATAGGTATTAAACAAGGAATTGGACTCGTAAAAATACTAACACTGGTAAAATTAACTCCTTTACTTTTACTTATTCTTTTCGGATTTAATGATATAAAGATTACAAATTTAATTTGGGATTCTGCTCCAAGCATTAAGCAAATTGGAGAAACTTCACTTATCTTAATATTTGCTTTTCAGGGCGGTGATGTAGGTTTAATAGTAGGTGGAGAAATAAAAAATCCTAAAAAAACAGTTCCAAAGGCTATATTTATAAGCATCCTAACCGTTTTAATAATTTATATTTTAATACAAACAGTTACACAAGGAGTATTAGGTGATCAATTAGCAAATTTTAAAGAGGCTCCTCTTGCGGAAACTGCAAATGTTGTTTTCGGCCCTATCGGATATACTATTTTATTTATTGGTGCAGCCCTATCTATGTTCGGTAATTTAACAGGAGTAATACTAAACAATCCCAGAATGCTATTTGCTCTGGCAAAAGACAAAGTCATCCCCGTTAAAAAATTTGCAAAAATTCACCCAAAATATAAAACACCTTATATTTCAATACTATTCTATGCTGGTGTAGGATTTTTGATAGCAACATTTGGAGCATTTGAACAATTGATCAACATTGCTAGTGCTGCAATTCTTTTACTGTATTTTGGGGTGGTATTGTCAGTTATAAATTTAAGAAGAAAATTTAAAACAGAAGCTGATGAATTTGAAATTCCTGGGGGATATACAGTACCCATCCTCTCCGCAATAACTATTTTATATATACTTTCAAATTTAACCTACACTGATAAGATTGGTATTGCCATATTTATTGCATTATTAACGGCTTTTTATGGAGTGCTACTCATTTTAAAAAAAAGAGACAATGATTAACTTCTTTAGAAAAAAAGAGCATTTATCTAATAAAGAACTGAAGAGCCGAAAAAACAGATTCATATTATCGGAAAATGAATTCCTGAGATATTTTACTTTTTCATCATTATATGTTGCTCAAGGGATTCCAGAAGGGATGATATTTTTTGCAATTCCTGCTTGGTTAGCAATGAACGGCAAGAGTCCTGCTGAAATAGGTGCTTTTGTTGCTGTAATTGGTATTCCTTGGAGTTTCAAAATATTAGTAGCACCCCTAATGGATAGATTTACTTATTTGCCAATGGGAAGAAAAAGACCTTGGATAATTATTGGTCAACTTGGATTAATTATTAGTTTATTAGCAGCATCATTAATAAATGAACCACTGAATAACCTTAATATATTAATGGTTGCAGGGTTTTTTATTAGCTTTTTTGGTGCTTTTCAAGATGTTGCTGTTGATGGAATGGCTATTGATATTCTGCCCATTAATCAACAAGCCAGAGCAAATGGATTGATGTGGGGCTCAAAAACTGTTGGCACTTCACTATCGTTGGCCATTAGCACTTGGATTATTAATGCACATGGGTTTGCAAGTGCAGTAATTTTTCTTTCAGTTGCAGTGATGTGCATTATTTTAATTCCTATATTTTTTAGAGAAAATATCGACGAAAAAATTATGCCATGGACAAAAGGTCTTGCTTCAAAAATATCTTTGAAAAAACAAATGCGTAGTTGGAAAGTTATTTTTAAAAGTTTATTTAAAGTTTTCTTTTTGCCAACTAGTTTATTAATGGGAGTTGCTGTTTTTATCAACTCCATTGGAAATGGTTTGATGGATACCTTACTTCCAGTTTTTACGATACAAGAAATTGGGTGGACAAATTCTGACTATTCACAAATTATGGCAACTGCAAATATAGTTGCTGGTTTATCTGGAATGTTTGTAGGAGGGGCATTGGTAGATATTTATGGTAAAAAAAGAATGATGTCAATTTATCTAATCGCTTTAATTATTCTTACAATATCTATGGCTGCTTTAAGCACATATTGGCCAACAACATTTTTTGTGCCTACATTTATAATTTCATATTATATTTTATATACTTTTTTGACAATTGCAATATTTGCTTCAGCAATGGAACTATGTTGGAAAAGGATTTCAGCAACACAATTTACACTTTATATGGCTATCAGTAATTTAGGGCGAGCTACTGGTGCAGGTTATCTAGGATTTTTTAAAGATTTTTTAATAAAATGGGAGTATGTTATTCTTATTTATACAGTTGCTTCATTAATTATGCTCATGCTACTCCGATATATAAATTTCAACAAACATTTAGCAAGTGTTGAGGCATTAGAAAGTAGTCATTTAAATTGATAATATTATGATAAATTTTTTCAGAAAAAAAAGAAAAAAACTCGCAGATGATAACAAAGCATTAAAGTATGCACGTTACGCCATTGGCGAAATTGTATTGGTGGTGATAGGTATTTTAATTGCTTTACAGATCAATAACAATAACGAGATTCGAAAAGACAGAAAAAAAGAGTTGCATTATCTCACCAATATTAAAAGTGATTTACAGCTTAATATCAGTGAAATAAAAGATTATATAGATGCTAGAACATTACGAATAGCATCGGCCTATAAAGTAATCGAACATTTTGAAGGGAAACCATTAATAGACTTAAAACAATTTACTAGCGATATTGTTAACATCTATACCTGGCGTAAATTCTATCAGATCAATAACACCTTTCAGGAATTGACCAATTCTGGAAATCTAGCACTAATCTCAAATGAATCGATAAAGAATACCTTATTGAACATCGAATCACTATATAAAAAATTAAAATATGAAGAAGAACATTTTCGCTATGATGCTGAAAAAATGTTATATGAGCCATCTTATAAAATTTTAGATCTAAATCCCGTAGTAAAACAATATACTTACCAAGTAAGCAATGGGCAGGCAGGCGAAGATGTAGACTTACCCAGAGCAAATTATAAACTGATGCTGAAAGATCTTGAACAAAAGAACGGATTTGTGATGGCTGTTTATGAATTCTCTGTTATGAATGGGCAATTAGAAGAAATGAAATCTAAATGTGAAGATCTTATTATAATAATAGATAGTGAAATTAACAATTAAAACTATGATCAACTTCTTCAGAAAAAAGCGTAAATCCCTAGCAAACGACAACAAAGCTGTAAAGTACACCCGTTACGCTATTGGCGAAATTGTACTCGTGGTTATTGGGATTCTCATTGCATTAAGCATTAATAATTGGAATGAAAACAGAAAGAATAAAATTATAGAAAACACCTATTTAGAAAATATTAAGACCGACTTAAAGACCAATTTAAGATATCTCGAAAAGTTTATTGAAAAAAGGCAAGAGACCGTAAATTCTGTTGGAATAACCTTAGAGTTTTTCAATGAGAAAAAAACACTCGATATTAATAAGTTTAATTATCATTGTTTAACTGTTCTGAATTGGAGTCCTTTTGAACAACATGACAACACCTATCAAGAGCTCATCAATTCAGGAAAGCTGTCTATTCTTACCAATAAAACAATTAAAGATAGTTTGCAAAATATGCAAACCAACTTTAAAGGCATACAGTTTATTGAAAGCGAAATGGAAGAAGATTACGAACGGTATTTATACGATCCGTTTTTTAGCACCATAGACCTTGAAACCTCTCTAAATATTTTTCAGGCAAAGCAAAAAAACATAAAAAATTTACCTGAATTAGATTCAATAAACGTTCAAATTTTATTAAAAAATAAAACATTTAAAAACGGTTTTGTACTTGCTGATTATAATAGCACTAACCTTATTAGCGAATATTCAAATATGGTTAGTAGCACAAAAAAATTAATCAATTTAATAGATGCTGAATTAAATAAAACCACTAAATAGTATGATCAATTTCTTCAGAAAAAAAAGAAAAAAACTAGCAGACGACAACAAAGCATTAAAATACACTCGTTATGCCGTCGGCGAAATTGTATTGGTGGTGATTGGTATTTTAATTGCCTTACAAATAAACACTTGGAATGAAGATAGAAAAATAGCCAATGAGGAGCAGTATTTGTTAAAAGAATTATTATCCGAATTTACCACCAACTTAGAAAAGATTAAAGAGGATCAAATTCTAAATTCAATCAATCAAAATGCGAGTATAGATATTTTAAATATGATACAAAAAAACTCATTAAAAAGTAATCCTAAAAAACTGGATAGTCTTTTTATGATCGTTTTTTCTTATGGTTCATTTAATGCAGTAAATGGTGTTTTATCCGAAATAATCAGCTCTGGGAAATTAAGAATTCTTAAGGACACCGATCTTAGAAATAAGCTTTCGGAATGGCCAGGTTGGTTAGAAAATCAGCAAGAAGATATAGATATACGAAGAGATCAACTTAACTATTATGTAGAACCTTTATATGTAAAATATGCTCCTATGAAAAATGGGGATAATTATATAGATTTTTCTCATTGGTCAAAAAAATACAAACGAAAAACACTTGAAAAGGCTAATTTTAATTATGATTTTGAAGCTTTAACCAGTAGGGAATTTGAAGGGGCGCTTTATAAATATGTATTAGATCAAGATTT
>DAOVTF010000089.1 GCA_030633225.1 Flavobacteriaceae bacterium | reverse complement strand
AGAGTTCTTTTCAAAAACTTTGTTTAATTTTTCAATTGAAGTAGCAATATCAAGAGTTTTTGATGCGTCAAAAACGTCGGGCTTTACATACACAAAATCACATATATTATCATACCTTCCATTACCTAAAGCTGACTCAGCATAAACAATTGTATCAGAAGTATCCATATCTTCTGGAATTAAATATTTCGAATCATTGTTTATAACAATAGGTCTAATTTGAAGAAAGCTAAAAACTTTTGGTTCGTCTTTTGCTACATCAAGTTTCACCGCAAATTCCATTTCAATAGGACTCCCAATTTCTTTTTGACCAATTTTTAAAAGGTCTTTAAGAATTTCTGCTAAAGGGAAAGAATCATATTTTAATATATTTTCAAAAGTAATTACTCGAGCACCATCGTGAAAAACACCAGGGCGAATTCTATTACTTTGAAGGTCATAAGTTGAAGCTACAAATTTTAATGATTTATGGGCTTTTGCCTGTCTCAAATTTAATTTCTTTTTATTTACATCCTCACTTGTTGAAACTTTATAACTTTTAGGGTCAATATCAAGACCATAAAAATATTTTTGTGTCTCTTTTAACGTTGACCCTGTTGAAGTTAATTGTAATATTTTTTTTGGATGATATGGCGAAAATCGCAATGTACGACCTCCTTCAACAATTATCTCACCTAAACCTAAAGCAATATTCGCTATACCCTCTTTAGATTTTTCTTCTCCTATTGGATAGAAATTTATTGACCTTGCTACTCCTGATATATTAGGATAATAAGTGTCTTCATACTGATGCCCTATTACTTCTTGAAGAATTACAGCCATTTTACTTTCTTCAAGTGAATGCGAAGTTGCTTTGATATAAGATCGGCTATTTTTAAAGAATGTCGAAGCCATCACTGATTTAATAGCATTAGTAACCATTTCTAATAATTTGTCAAGTCTTGCAGAAGGAACCATATAAGTAGCGTAAACTCCGGCAAAAGGTTGATATAAAGAATCTTCAAAAACACTTGAAGACCGAATAGCAACAGGTGAATTTAAAGTATTCAAAAACACTTTTATATCTTCAAAAGCTTCTTGGGGCAGAGGTTTTGAAATAAATTTATTTAAAATAGTTAAATCGTCATGCTTTTCTGCTATAAAGGACAAAAGATCATGTTGCTCCATAAATTCATCAAAAACATCAGTACTTAGCACAACTGTTCTTGGAATGGATATACTTATATCTTTAAACTTATAGGTTACTCGGTGACGTTTCAAAAACTGGTCTATAAATGCCAAACCCCGACCTTTACCTCCAAGAGCTCCTTCACCAATACGAGAAAACACTAAATACTCATCATATTGATTTCTATCAAATTTTGAAATTACTCCTCTTGATCTATATAGCCTAAAAGCATTTACAGAATCTATTAAAAAGCCTCTAAGATGGTTTTCTTCATCAAAATCTTCGTATTCAACCTGTGCAAATAATTTGGCAAGAGGAAAAAGGGCTCTAGACTCTAACCATTTTGAAAATTCATTTCTTTTTGAATGATAAACTATTGACTCAATAGGTACTTGAGCTAAGTTCTTTTGAAAACTTCTTAAATCTTTAGCTCGTCTTGAAATTTCCATTTTTTTTGGATCCCAAAATTCAAATTCACCAAAAGAAAAATATCTGGTAATATATTTTTTTATATCTAATCCTAAAGTTTCAGAATCTTTGTGTAAAAATTTAGCTTTTAATTCTAAGGCTTTTGCTTCGTTCTTTGCATCAGAAGATTCAATTAAAACCGGGAAATATCTATTATATTCTCTTACGAATTTTAAAAATTTAAATCCCGCTTCTTTATCTTTAACTCCCTTTCTAAAATAGGTAACATCTGAAATAACACCTAAAAGATTTTTTTTGTACTTATAAAACAAATAGATTCCTTCTTCATAAGTTGTTGCTAAAAGAACTTTTGGTCTACTTCTCTTAGACATTATCTTTAGGTGTTCATTTAATCCTTCATAAATAAATGATTGGGTTTGTTTTAATAGAATTTTATAAATCAATGGAATATATCTTGAATAAAAACGAATAGAGTCTTCCACTAATAAAATAGCTTTTACACCAATATTTAGAATATCATTTTCGGCATTAATACGATCTTCAACCAATTTTATAATAGCGATAAAAATATTGACATTTCCATTCCAGTGAAAAACAAAATCAATATTTCTTTTTACTTCTTTATTTAAATACGTTTGAAGCTCTTCAGGATAATGACTTAAGGCAACAATGGGTGTTTCTGAGTAAATATTTTTTACATCATTAGATACATTTATAGCACGTTTACTTGAATCAAGCCAAATAATTACCAGATCAACTTTATGCTTTTCTAATTTTAAAAGTGCTTTTTTTGTAGTATAAGCATGTAAAAAATTAGGAGGATTTCTCATATTTAATGCAGTATATTCATTAAATATTTGCTCATCCATTCTTCCATCTTCCTCTAAAAGATAAAAATCGTAATTAGAACAAACAATTAATACATTGTGAATTGTGTTCTGCATTAATTCTTTAAAAGGAACATCCGTGAATTCATGAGTTTTTAAATCGGGCAATGGATTCCTTAACATATGATGGGTTTTTATTACAAAAAAAAAACGAAAACACTAAGATAATAATGACTTAAAGATAATCATTATTTAGATGATTAATTCTCTTCTTTTAACTTCCATAATTTTATACTGCAAGATAAAGTAAAATCATTCAAAAAAAAAGCTTGTCAAATAATGACAAGCTTTTTTAAATAATATATCATTAATTGATTATACCACACCTTGATCTAACATTGCATCAGCTATTTTAACAAAGCCTGCAATATTAGCTCCTTTAACATAATCGATAGAACCATTATCGTTAGTTCCATATTTAACACATGAAGCATGAATATCATTCATAATTCTATGCAATTTAGCATCTACTTCTTCACGTGTCCAATTGAAGCGTAGTGAGTTTTGACTCATTTCTAAACCAGAAACTGCAACACCTCCAGCATTTGATGCTTTTCCAGGCGCATATAATGAAGTTGATTTTTGGAATACTTCAATTGCATCAGGAGTAGTAGGCATATTAGCACCTTCAGCAATACACATTACACCATTACTCACCAATTCTTTAGCTTCTTTCTCATTAAGTTCATTTTGCGTAGCACATGGTAAAGCAATATCACATTTAACACTCCATGGTCTCTCTCCTTTAATAAATTTTGCATTTGGATATTCTTCAACATATTCAGATATACGACCACGTTGAATATTTTTTAATTCCATTACATAATCCAATTTATCAGCATCAATACCATCAGCATCATAAATATAACCACTTGAATCAGATAAAGTAACCACTTTACCACCTAGTTCTGTTACTTTTTCAGTTGCATATTGAGCAACGTTTCCAGATCCAGAGATAACAACGTTTTTCCCTTTAAAAGAATCCCCTTTTGTATTTAACATATGTTCTGCAAAATAAACAGTTCCATAACCTGTTGCTTCCGGGCGAATCAAAGAACCACCCCATGACATACCTTTACCAGTTAACACACCTGTAAATTCATTGCGTAATTTTTTATATTGTCCAAACAAAAAACCTATTTCACGTCCGCCAACACCAATATCACCAGCAGGCACATCAGTATTTGGGCCAATGTGGCGAAATAATTCACTCATAAAAGATTGAGTAAAACGCATTACTTCAATATCTGATTTTCCTTTAGGATCAAAATCTGAACCTCCTTTACCACCTCCCATAGGAAGTGTAGTTAATGAATTTTTATATACTTGCTCAAAACCTAAAAATTTAAGGATTGACAAATTAACAGAAGGATGAAAACGTAAGCCACCTTTATATGGTCCAATTGCAGAATTAAATTCTACACGAAAACCTCTGTTGACCTGAGTTTTCCCACTATCGTCAACCCAAGGTACACGAAACATGATAACACGCTCTGGCTCAATCATTCTTTCAAGAAGCATTTTTCCCTTATATGCAGGGTTTTCTTCAATAAACGGAATGATAGCTTCAGCCACTTCATGAACAGCTTGAAGAAACTCTGGCTCATTTGAATTACGCTTCTTAGCGTATTCCATAAATGTGTTAATTTTTGATTTCATAATTTTATGTATATTATATTATTATATTGAGAATTTTATCAAGCAAAAATAATAAAAATACAACTAGTAAAACATGATAATTCGCATTTATTTATACAAATATTAGTGATTAATATAACATTTAAACATCCAATAAATCAATTGAAAAATTGAAATTAGATTTCAACAAAAAAATGTAAATTTGCCATCTAACTTTGATCATTAAAAATGAAGATTAGAATAAACGACTTATTAGATGAAATAAATGATTTTAGTGCTGATACACTTGAAAATGTTGAAGCTTTTAGAATTAAATTTTTAGGTAGCAAAGGGTTGCTAAAACAACTATTTACTGAATTTAAAGATGTTGAACCTTCTTTAAAGAAAGAAATTGGTCAATCATTGAACAATCTTAGAAATTCGGCAACTGAAAAAATTAATTCCTTAAAAAATTCATTAGAAAACAATATTCAAGTTGAACATAATTACGGAGATTTAACAAAACCGGAAGAACCAATTGAGTTAGGTTCTATGCATCCTATTTCTATTGTAAAAAATCAAATAATCGATATTTTTTCTAGAATTGGTTTTACAGTTTCTGAGGGTCCGGAAATAGAAGATGATTGGCATAATTTTACAGCTTTAAACCTTCCTGAATATCATCCGGCAAGAGATATGCAAGATACTTTTTTTATTGAAAAAGATCCAGATATTCTATTGCGTACACATACATCTTCTGTTCAGGTTAGATATATGGAAAAAAATAAACCACCGATTAGAACAATTTCTCCTGGAAGAGTTTTTAGAAATGAAGATATTTCAGCAAGAGCTCATTGTATTTTTCATCAAGTAGAAGGATTGTATATTGATACTGATGTTTCGTTTGCCGATCTAAAACAAGCACTTTTATATTTTACAAAAGAAATGTTTGGGAAATCAAAAATAAGATTGCGTCCTTCTTATTTTCCTTTTACTGAACCAAGTGCCGAAGTTGATATTTATTGGGGCTTAGAAACAGAAACCGATTACAAAATAACAAAAGGTACTGGGTGGTTAGAAATTATGGGCTGTGGTATGGTAGATCCAAATGTATTGAAAAATGCAAATATTGATCCAGATGTTTATAGTGGTTATGCTTTTGGTATGGGTATTGAAAGAATAGCCATGCTTCTGTATCAAATTCCTGATATTAGAATGTTTTATGAAAATGATATTCGTTTTTTAAAACAATTTAAATCTGTAATTTAAATCATGAAAGATCTCAAAGATTTTTTATTTGATAAAGGGTATTTTCGCGTAAAGCTTAAAAAAACCATAACAAATCATTTTGAAATAAAAGCGAAGATCAACAAAATTAATGGTCTCTTTATTTTAGATACCGGCGCTTCAAATTCGTGTGTAGGTTTTGATGAAATTGAAACTTTTAATTTAACAACAGAAGAATCAGAACACAAAGCTAGTGGTGCAGGAACAACTGAAATTGATACGCTTATTTCAAAGAAGAATAAAGTGAAAATTGGTAAGTTCAAATTAAAAAAATCTCCTTTAATTTTAATTGACCTGGCTCACATTAACAATGCATTAGTTAAACAAAATGCAAAACCTATACAAGGTATTATAGGAGCAGATATTTTACATAAAGGTAAAGCCATTATTGACTACAATAAAAAATACTTGTATTTATTAAATAAAATAAAGTAAAATGGACTCATCTAAGGATAGATATAAATTAAGGGGAGTATCTGCACAAAAAGAAGATGTACACAATGCTATAAAAAATGTAGATAAAGGTCTTTTTCCAAAAGCATTTTGCAAAATTGTTCCCGATTATTTAACCAATGATGAAGATTATTGTTTGATAATGCATGCTGATGGTGCCGGAACAAAATCGTCTTTAGCATATATGTATTGGAAAGAAACAGGAGATATTTCTGTTTGGAAAGGAATTGCACAAGATGCCTTGATTATGAATATTGACGATTTGCTTTGTGTTGGAGCAATTGACAATATTATGCTTTCTTCTACTATTGGAAGAAATAAGAATTTGATTCCAGGAGAAGTTCTGTCGGCAATTATCAATGGCAGTGAAGAATTACTAAAAGAGTTAAAAAGTTTTGGAGTGACTATTCATTCTACGGGTGGCGAAACGGCTGATGTTGGTGATTTGGTTAGAACTATTATTGTAGATTCAACAGTCACAGCTCGACTAAAACGTAGCGAAGTTATTGATAATGCAAATATTAAAGCTGGTGACGTAATTGTTGGATTAGCTTCATTCGGGAAAGCGACTTACGAAATAGAATATAATGGAGGTATGGGAAGTAATGGGTTGACAAGTGCCCGCCATGATGTTTTTGATAAATATTTAACTAAAAAGTATCCAGAGAGCTTTGATCATGCTGTACCTGATGATTTGGTTTATTCTGGTTCAAAAAAATTGACAGACGCTGTAGCGGATGTTGCCCTTGATGCAGGTAAATTGGTTTTATCACCAACAAGAACTTATGCGCCTATTATTAAAAAGGTTTTAGAATCTCACAGAAATGATATTCATGGAATGGTGCATTGCAGCGGTGGCGCTCAAACCAAAATCTTACATTTTATAGATGATCTACATATTATTAAAGATAACTTATTTGAGGTTCCTCCTTTGTTTAAAATGATTCAAGAACAATCCAACACCAATTGGCGAGAAATGTATCAGGTTTTTAATTGCGGACATAGAATGGAGATCTATGTTCCAAAAGAAATAGCAGAAGATATTATAGCTATATCAAAATCATTTAATGTAGATGCTCAAATTGTTGGAAGAGTTGAAGCTTCTGACAAGAAAAAACTCACCATTACAAGTGAATATGGAGAGTTTGTTTATTAGATTAGTGGTTGTTTGTTTTTAGTTATTAGTTGCTAGTTTAGAGTAAAATATTTATATAGAATACTTGGCTAAACTTTGCGTCATAGTTTTATTTCTTTTACACTATTTGTAACAAATACTATATTTACACTTCTAATGTTATAAAACTAACCTAAATGATTTCACATTTTATTAATCTTGAATGGAAACAGTTCTTCCGTTCTTCCTATTGGCAAAAAAGCGTTGCCCTAAATACTTTAATGGTGTTTTTAGCACTATATTTTATATTAATGTTTTTAGGTTTAGGCTTTGCTTTATACCCAATGCTAAAAGAAAAGTTTCCTGAATCAGATCCTTTAATTATAGTAAATAGCTTTTTATTTTATTGGTTTTTAGGAGATTTAATGTTGCGCTTTTTTTTACAAAAACTACCTGTTATGAGCATAAAACCTTTATTGACCTTACCAATAAAGAGTAATAAAATTGTACATTATGTCTTAAATAAATCAGTAGTTTCATTTTTTAACTTTTTACCTCTATTTGCTATAATCCCCTTTAGCATCATACTT
>DAOVTF010000170.1 GCA_030633225.1 Flavobacteriaceae bacterium | reverse complement strand
GGTTTTTCACTTTTACTAAATACAGATGAGATTACAAAAGACAATGATGATCCAGCCAAATTAGAAATTTCTACTTGGTTTCTTTCTTGAAGTAAGGCACTTACAATTCGATCTACTTTTTCAAATTGATTGTATAAATCAACAATTATTTGTTTACTCAATCTTTGTGATTTTTAACAAAGATAGTATTATAAAGGAAACACTATAAATAGTTCAAAAAATTAGTAAAAATGATTAGAATATTTTTTTAAAAAACAGAAAGAAAAAAAAATAATATTTCGTACATTTAAGGTTACTAAATTTCTAATTATGACTATTGCAGATATTTATTTAAGTGGAGATCAAAAAAGGAATATCAGTCATTTTGCAAATATTGTAAAAATAGCAAAATCGGATGGTGAAATTTCTAATGAAGAAGAAGAGTTGTTAAAAGCTATTGCCAAGAAATATCAAATAACAGATGATAATTTTAAGGCTATTTTTAAAGATCCTGAATATTACCCAATACGAGCACAATTAGGTTGTGAAGAGCGTATAGAGAGATTATTTGATTTGTTAAAAATGGTTTTTGCAGATCATAAAATGCGATCTATGGAAGTCTCAACTTTAAGAAAGATAGTTATTGGATTAGCTTTTTCTCTTAAAAATGTAGATGATATTGTTATTCAAGCGGTTCATATTGATATTGAAAATTGCAGTTTAGAAGAATTTCAAAAAGAGATTATGAAAGTGAACCCAATTTGACACCCAATTATTAAAAAAATATTGACCCTTTAAATTGTTTAAAGGGTTTTTTATTTATGGTAATTTCATAGAGCTAGTTTTATAATTAATGAATTAAACTATGGGGTTGAATATTTTATTTTAGTTGAATTGATTATTTTTAGCCGTTATTTACACTTTGAAACAATAAAGTACAACGATTTAATCAAAATGAAAAAAAAAACAATTACAGGAATTCAACAAATTGGAGTTGGCGTTGAAGATGTGCATAAAGCATGGAAATGGTATAGAAAGAATTTTGGGTTTGATATCAAAGTTTTTGAAGATGAAGCTGTAGCTGAGTTAATGCTTCATTATACTAATGGTGAAACACGAAAAAGACATGCAGTACTGGCATTTAATATGCAATCAGGTGGAGGTTTAGAAATTTGGCAGCATACTGGGAAAAAACCTGAAAAAGCAAATTTTGAACCAGAACTTGGAGATTTAGGAATTTTTGTAGCAAAAGTTAAGAGTTTAAATACACTTAGTGCTTTTAAGAAAATGCAATTGGATAAATTAAATGTTCTTGGGAAATTAGAATCATCTCCTAATAAAAAACAGCATTTTTTTATAAAAGATCCGTTTGAAAATTTATTCCAGATTGTAGAAGATGATTATTTGTTTGAAAAAAGTAAAGCAGTAACCGGGGGGATTTATGGAGCAATAATTGGAGTTTCAGATCTTGACAAATCGTTAAAGATTTATCAAGATATTTTAATGTATGATGAGATAGTATATGATGAAACAGGCGTTTTTGATGATTTTTCTGGTTTGCCTGGTGGGCATAAAAAAGTTAGAAGAGTATTATTAAAACATTCAAATAAGCGTAGTGGTGGATTTGCTCCTTTATATGGTCCTACCCAAATAGAATTGATCCAGTTAATTGATAAAAAAGGACGTGATATATATAAAAATAGAATTTGGGGTGATCTTGGTTTTATTCATATTTGTTTTGATACCATTGGCATGGAATTTTTACGCGATGAAGTAAAAGCAAAAGGATTTCCATTTACTGTTGATAGTGCAAATTCTTTTGATATGGGTGAAGCTGCAGGGCATTTTGCTTATATATCTGATCCAGATGGAATTCCAATTGAATTTGTAGAAACTCATAAAGTTCCGATTATTAAAAAATTAGGATTGAATTTTAACTTACAAAATAGAAACCCAAATAAATCATTACCTAATTGGATGATTGGAACTCTTAGATGGAAAAGAGTTAAGGATTAAATTCATTCGGTAAGTTAATACACCTACTTATTTCTTCACTATATATTCTATTAAAATTTCACATTAAAAAATGTTTTAGATTAACATTTTAGATAAGACTAAAAATATTTTTATATTTGCAAAAAAGATTATGTTTTCACAAGCTGAAGAGAATTATATAAAGTCTATCTACGTTCTAGAATTAGAATTTCAAAATAATGTTTCTACTAATTTGATTGCAAAAAAGATGCAAACAAAACCATCTTCAGTAACCGATATGTTAAAAAAATTAGCGGTTAAAGATTTGGTTGATTATAAAAAATATCAAGGAGTTCAACTAACATCAAAAGGAAAAAAAGTTGCTTTAAAGGTAATTAGAAAACATAGGTTATGGGAATATTTTTTAGTTAAGGAATTAAAATTTAAGTGGGATGAAGTACATGAAATGGCTGAACAATTAGAGCATATAAAATCTGAAACCCTTATTGATAGATTAGAATCATTTTTAAAGTATCCAAAATTTGACCCACATGGAGATCCAATTCCAGATAAAGATGGAAAAATAATGATTACTAAAACGATTAATCTATTGAATTTAAAAGTTGGTCAAAAAGGCGTTATAGATAATTTAAAAGATTCATCTGATACATTTTTAAAGTATTTGACTAAGAAAAATTTAGCTCTTAGAGATAAAATTAAAGTGGTAGATATAGAGCCTTTTGACAACTCGATTCATTTAGAAACCAAAACACACCATTTAGTAGTTTCAAAAAAAGTTGCCGAAAACTTAAATATAAAAATATAGATATGCAGTATAATCCACTTACAGCTTTGCTTATATTTTTAACACTTTCTGTATTTATTTATCTACTATTCAGGCCAGTAAAAGGATGGTTTTGGATCGTAAAGAATAGTTTTAGAGTAAATGAAAAGACGGTTATTGAAGATGTATTAAAACAATTATATCATTATGAAAATTCAGGAAAAGAAGCTAATATCAACAATTTAACTGACGCTTTGAAATTTAATGATAATGATATTATTAGTGCAATTAATAAAATGACAATAAATGAATTAATACAATTTGAAGGAGATTTTTTAAAATTAACAAATTCAGGTAGAGATTATGCTTTGCGAATTGTAAGAGTACATAGATTATGGGAAAAATACTTAGCTGAGAAAACAGGTTTTGATAAAATGGAATGGCATGGAAGAGCTGAGGAAATGGAGCATAAATTGAGTCATGAAGAAACAGACTTATTAGCATCTCAATTAGGAAATCCAGTATTTGATCCTCATGGAGATCCGATTCCAACTAGTCAAGGAAAAATTGCAACTGTAAATGGTGTGCCTTTATCTTCATTGGCGGAAAGCTGTATAGGAAAAATAACACATATTGAAGATGAACCCGATGTTATTTATAAACAGATTCTTGCAGAAAATATTCATATAGGTTCTCAAATAAGAATAGTTGAGAATAGTACTAAAAGAATAGTTTTTTATTCTGAAGGTGAAGAATTTAAATTAGCACCAATTGTTGCTGCAAATATTACCGTAGCGCTTCTTGAAAAAGATGTAATAGTTGAAGAAAACAAAGTTCGCTTATCAAGCTTACAAGAAGAAGAAATTGCTAAAATAGTTGGAATTTCTAAGGAATGTAGAGGAGAAAACAGAAGGAGATTATTAGATCTTGGTTTTGTAAAAGGAACTGAAATCAGTATTGATCTTTTAAGTCCTTTACAAAACCCAAAAGCTTATCTGGTTAAAGGCACTAGCATTGCTTTACGAAATGATCAAGCATCAAAAATTTTAATTCAAAAAACTTAAGTAATGAGTGAAAAAGCAAATAGCGCTTGTGAAACATGTTCTCATTTTAATGCAGATGGTCTTAAAAAATTAGGTGTAAATACTGATAATTTCGACTTTGTTATTGCTTTAGCAGGAAATCCAAATACAGGAAAAAGTACTGTTTTCAATGCTTTAACAGGCTTGCGTCAACATACAGGAAATTGGCCGGGTAAAACTGTTATTAGAGCCGAAGGAGCTTTTGAATACAATAACCAAAAATATAAACTGGTAGATCTTCCGGGAACTTATTCCTTGCTTTCAACTTCACAAGATGAAGAAGTTGCACGTAATTTTATCCTTTTTGGAAAACCAGATGTTACCGTTATTGTTGTTGATGCAAGTAGATTAGAAAGAAACTTAAATTTAGTTTTACAGATTTTAGAAATTACAGATAAAGCTGTGTTGTGTTTGAATTTAATGGATGAAGCTAAGCGGAATAAGATTGAAATTGATGAAAGAACTCTTGCACGCGACTTAGGAATACCGGTTGTACCAACAAGCGCAAGATTTAATGAAGGAATACCTGATCTTATTCAAACCATAAGTGAAGTGGCAAGTGGGAAAATTATTTGCAAACCTCATCGAATAAAAAATGTACCAGATAATATTCAAAAAGCAGTCGACACTTTAAGTACAGAAATAGAGAATCAATTTCCTAATATTTCAAATAGTCGTTGGATAGCATTTCGATTATTAGAGGGAGATAACAAAATTATTAATGCTTTAAAAGCTGGAGAATTTGTTTAAAATGGATGACAATTCAATAGATAAAATTATAGACCTTTCCAATGATTTAAGGTGGCAAATTGGCGATGATTTTCATGATAATCTGGCCGAAGGAATTTATGCTGATGCTTCAGAAATTACGAAATCTTCTGTAAGTACAGAAAATCAAAATAAACGATTTAGATTAGATCGTAAAATTGATAAGATCGTAACTAGTAAAACTTGGGGCTTTCCTATCATGTTTTTAATTTTAGGTGTAATTCTTTGGTTGACTATTGAAGGAGCAAATTATCCATCAGCAATGTTAGCCGATCTATTATTAAATAATATCCATCCCATATTAAAAAACTTGGCATTAAGTATTGGTATGCCGTGGTGGTTAGATGGATTCTTAATTGATGGCGTTTATTTGGCAGTAGCTTGGGTAATTGCAGTAATGTTACCTCCAATGGCTATATTTTTTCCTTTGTTCACTTTATTAGAAGATTTTGGATATTTACCTAGAGTTGCTTTTAATATGGATG
>DAOVTF010000002.1 GCA_030633225.1 Flavobacteriaceae bacterium | reverse complement strand
GATTCTGGTGATAAAACATCAATATTACCCTTTGTAGAAGCAATAATCAAACCTGTTTTATTTGTAATTTTTAATTTTGAAGTATTTAGTACATTCTTTACTGAAATTATCATCATTTTTTCAAGAGTAGTAAATTCTTTTATATCTCCAATTTTAGAAAATTCTTGATTAACCTTTTTCTTATCTACTCTAGAGCTATAATAATCATCACCATTTTTTCTTTTAAATTTTTCAATACCTGTTTTTTCATCTAACAGATTTTTAAAATTAGAGGTACTATCAAACCCTAGGGATGAAATAATATGGTGATTTGTGATATAAACTTCTCTCATTATTCTTTATTATATCAAGTCTTTCTTTTTTTTCCAAGATTCAAAAAAATCAGGCATATTTAAAACCAATTCACCATTATCATCCACAAAAACCTGAATTGTTTTACCTGTACAAACTACTTGACCTTTGGGATTAAATATTTTATACGTAAAAATTAATTTATTAGCAAGTGTATCAACAAATGTAGTTTCAATTTTTGCTATATCCCCATATTTTAAAGGTAATTTATGCTTACAAATAGACTCAACTATTGGGGTAGCAAAACCATTACTTTTAGCATCTAAATATGAAATACCATGCTTTTTACCAAAATCTTCTCTACCATCTTCAAAATAGGATATATAATTTCCATGCCAAACAATTCCTAAAGAATCTGTTTCATTAAATCTTACTCTAATATTTGTTATTTCTTTTATCTCCATTCTTATACTCTGTTTTTTTCTTTATCATAATATATTGCAATTGCAATCATTACTACAAAAAAGACACCTAGCATTAATAATTCTGGCAGAATTTCTAAAAAGCTGTTGTCTCTAATAATAACATCATAAAAACAATTTAATCCCCAGTTCATTGGCGATATTTTTGCAAATAACTGCATGATCTTTGGCATTGCAAATACAGGAATCCAAACACCTCCAACTGCAGCTAAAATAACAACTAAAGTAGCTCCAAATGGTGCTGCCTGCTCATGTGTTTCAGCAATAGTTCCTATTAAAATTCCAATACCAATTGCTGATAAACCAGAAAATATAGCAACTAAGAATAGTAAAAGATAATCTCCATTAATTTCAAAATTTGGAAGACCCATGTATGGGAATAAATAAAGACCCACCAACAACATTAAAACAAACTGTACCAAACAAACTATTAAATAAACTATAATTTTGCCACCTAAAATAGTTTTATATGAAATTGGATTTGTTTTTAACCGCACAAAAGTACCTTGATTTTTTTCCTTCACTATGTTAATCGAAAGGGGTACAATGATAAAAAAAATTGCAAAGAGCGTCCATGCCGGCACGTTGTGTTGAACAGAATTTGGTTTTATTTCAACATTATTTTTTTGAGGGTTGATCTCTAAAAAACTAATGAACTTGGTATCCTCAAGTGTATTTTTTTCTATCTCTAATTCCTTTTCAAATACCTGATAAACAGATTGTGTCTCAATTTTTGAAACCATATTATCAATCCCATTTTTAATGGCATTTCTAAATGAAGTTTGAAGAGTTGGATCAAAATATAGCTTAATTTGTTGGGGCTGAATATCCTTTTCTGTAATTCCAGAGTCTTGATTTATTTCAAACTGTTCTAATATTTTTCCAACATTCTGAGAAACTTTAGAATTTAGATTTTCCGTTAATCCTTCCGGTATCACAATAGCTAACTTATATTCGCCTTGTAAAACAAGATCATTCGCTTTTTTTTCATCGATCAATTCTCCATCAATTTCACGCACTACCTCCAATAACTTATCTTGCTCTAAATTAGAAATTATGGATTTTGATAATTCATTTGAATCATTATCAATTAATAATACTGGAATTTTTGATGTGAAAATATGTTGAGATGTACTTTCTTGTATTAATGTTATCGTGATAACCAATATCAAAGGCATTATAAAAAGTATGATCAACCCTCCAAAATCTCTTTTTAAAAGTAAGAATTCTTTATATGTAGCCTCCAATAATTTATGCATAATCTCTCAACTCTCCTCCTGTTAAATTCAAATAAACGCTTTCTAAATTTGTAGAATTTTCGATAGATTGAATTAGCTCATTTGGTGTTCCCTGAGCTATGATTTTTCCATGATCAATAATTGCAACCTTAGTACATAGATCTTGTGCTTCGATCATATGGTGTGATGTATAAACTATTGTAGTTCCTGAACTATTTAACTGTTTTAAATGTTCAATTATAACATTTTTTGATTGCACATCCACACCTACAGTAGGTTCATCTAAAAATAAGACTTTAGGTTGGTGTAATATTCCGGCAATTAAATTAACTCTCCTCTTCATTCCTCCCGAAAAAGTTTTTATTCTTTTATTTGAAAATTTTTTAAGTCCTAATTCTTTTAATGACTGATCAATTTTATTCTTTAGGTCATTTGATTTTAATCCATACATAGACCCAAAATACATCAGGTTTTCAAAAGCAGTTAAAGTTGGATATAGAGCATATTCCTGTGGAACAACACCAATTAAATATTGTATTTGCCTTCTATTATTCTTATAATTTAGCTGATCCAATTCAAAATTACCTGATGTTGGTTTTAACAAACCACATAACATAGATATAAGTGTAGTTTTTCCTGCTCCATTTGGCCCAAGTAGTCCAAATATTTCATTTTCATTAATGGTCAAATCTAAAGGCTGAACAGCAAAAAAATCGGAATCTTCATACCTTTTGGATAACTGGTTAATATGAATAATTCCTTTTTGCATTAAATTGCTTTTTTAAGCTTTTTATAAAAATCTTCTTCTTTATTTGCTATAACTAATAATTTATCTGCAACTTTATTATAACCATCAAATTCAATACTTCTGTTTTTGTACAAACGGGAAGCATCAATTGCAAAATCTCTCCAAAGGTCACCAATATCGGTTATTTCTTTTGAAAGTTTTCTAAGCTCCTCATTTTTTAAAATTTCAGAAGCTTCTTGTAAAAAGGCTCCATAAATAAATCGAAAACCTCCACCACCTGTACCAATTTCTTCCTGCATTCTAACAATCTGACCTAAATAATGATTGGTTTTTTTGGTGCCGATTTTCTTTGGCCATTTCTTAATTGACTTTGCAACCATTCGTATACCTTTTACTCCAACAATAGGAACTGGTGCTAGCATATCACGGCATGTTGCTCGTATTGCCGTTTTAATTGCTTTTTCAAAATCAATTTCTTTTGGTATTTCTATAGGATAATACATTTGCCCTTTTGGTGCATAAACACCTTTGGCAAATCTAACAGTTTCTAATTCTTTTGATGAAAGTGTAGTTATATTTTCCATTACCGGATCACTTATTAAATAAGTATCTCCATTTTTACCATAAACAACTAAGTTATGTGCATTAAAATGAAATCGATAATCATCAGGAAAATAAGTTAGGTTAAATACTCCAACTTGTAATCCAACAGGAATATGATTGCTTAGCTTTTTATCTAATGCTTTTTTTGCTGCCTCAGGATTTCTAAATTTTTGTCTTTTAATTTTAATTCCCAATCGCTTACTCATTCGTTTAAAAATTAATCCAGGTTGTGGTCTAAAACTAAATCCTGGAGCATAATTAACTTTTAAAAAAGGAAGATATACAAAAAAAATGCCTGAACCTAAACCGAAAGCCATAGGCTCACTTATCTTAAATCCGTTATAAGTCAATAAATTTGAAATAACTCCATTTTCGCAATGAGCAGTTTGTTTATGTTTAAAATCAATTTCCATTTATTTTGTAATATCTTTTAATTCATCAACACTAATATTAAAAATATCAGCATATTTTTTTAAAGATTTAGCAGATAGTTTTTCAAAATTAGAAGGCTTAAAATGTCTTTTAACTCTCCATTTCCATTGTCCATAATATGCGGCTAAAACAGATAGATCCATTCTGTTCAATTCCATATAATAAACAATCGGACTAAGTTCTTTATTCACTACTTTCTTTTTTATTTCTTCCACTCTTTCGTCAATCAGATCTAGTGAATTATCTAACACGACCCTTTTTGGTTCCCATCCACTACTTTTTTTAGTAATATAGTTACCATCCTTATCAACTGCATAACAAAGATCACTAAATGAACTTTTATCCTGAGGTACTTCGTTATCCTTCATGACTATAATCTTTAATAAATAAATTTAACAAACAGTCTAACAGTATCTTATCATTACACATTATTTGACCTTTCATGGTACAAGTCAAATAATTCTCAAAATCAAATCTTGAAATCATTTCACCTTGCGAAATAAGTTGATCATTTACTTTGGGTAGATCGTAAATATTTACAGATTTAATAACCGTAATATACCCTATTACTTCTGAATTGTTTTCTTTTCTTTCATCACCGTCATTAAAATAAGAACTCCCCGCAATCACGGAGCATGTTTGGGCAATATTCTCGACCAATCCTGATTCAATAAAATTACCTTTTTCAAGGAATATATTATTTTTTTTAATCAAAAAATTAGTCTTGACAAAATCTTTAGACAATGTTTTTAATTCGTCAACCATTAACATAGATTTTCTATGAGGTAAATATTTTCTAATATCAACTGGTTTTTTAAACGAATTCATTTTTTATGATGCCAATACAGTTTTCATTTGACTTTTTGCAATAATTTTATCCTCACAGAACACCTCTATCTCAACCAAAGTTACTCCCATAAATTCTTGAATTATCTCAACATTTGTTTCTAATGATTCACCTGTTTTAGGTAATCGATTAATTTCAATATTTTTGATAGAACCTATATAACCGGTAGGAGCAATTTTATTCTGTAAAAAGAATTGATAACCAGTATGTAAGGCTACAGATTGGGCCATATGTTCAATAATACCCGATTCAACAAAAAAATCGTTTTCTACAAATAAATTGGCTGAATTTACTTTAAACCTTGATCTTAAATTATCTTCTGTGAAAAGCAGTAATTCATCTACCATCACAAATGGTTCTTTTTGAGGAATTAATTCTTTAACTTTTTCAATGTTTGCTAGCATTACAATAAATTAGTTTAGCAAACTGTTAAAAAAGCATAGGCATATGAGAATCTTCCACTTTCAGGTACACTAACAAAAATAGAATCTCCTTTTTTTAATTTGTCTGAGTTAAAAAGCTCTTCTATCATTAAATAGATAGAAGCAGAACCAATATTTCCAACTTTATCTAGATTTAAGAACCAACTTGAAGCAGGAATATTAATACCCTTTTCGTCCATTTGTTCTTTTAATCCATCTTTAAAATAAAATGATGAAATATGTACCAAGAAATGATCTATAGTCGATGGGTCAACATTATGCTTTTTCAAAGATTCGTACATACTTAAGACTCCCTTTTGTAGGATGTTTGCATCTAGCAATTTAACATCCTGTTTTAAAGAAAAAACAGATTTAGTTAACCATTCGTCTGGACTATATTCATTCCAAGGTTTAATAGAGCCGTCTTCTTGTTTATCTCCTCCGGCATACATACATGTATCCAGTTCGTGAGCATATGAAAAGGCTTCCATCCATTCAATTTTTAAAGAAATATCACCCTTTGGCTTATCTTCCAAAAGAATTGCAGATGCACCATCAGATAACATCCATCTCAAAAATTCCTTTTTAAAAGCAATGATTGGTTTTTCTTTTAAAACTTTTAAATTTTCAATTTCATTTTCAAATTTTTCAGCCATCATCCATGTTGACAATCTCTCAGAGGCAGTACATACAGCATTTTTTGTATTTCCAGATTTAACCGATAAATATCCAAATTTTAATGCACTCATACCTGACGTACAAATTCCTGAAGAAGAGTTTAACTCGTAACTTTTATTTGTAAACAAACCATGAACCATTGAGGCATGCGAAGGTAATAATTGATCAGGAGTTGTTGTACCACATGATAACACTTCAATATCATTCTCGGTGAAATCTTCATCAAATAATTTATCAATTGCTTCTTTGGTTAATTGAGCATTTGTGTGTGTAATTTTTCTGTTTTTGTCAAGGCAATAATACCTGGTTTTAATTTTATTGCTTCTAAGAATTAATCTTCTAGCTTTAGAATTTTTACCATCAATTAACCCTAAAATACTTTCCATTTCATCATTTGAAACTGGGTCATTTGGTAAAACTCTGGAAATTTTATTTACATAAACATCCGACATTATAATAATCTATTTTAATTGAGTAAGCGAATAATATTTTTTTTCCTTTTTTCTCTTCCCCATTGTAAAAGGATATGTTAGCAAATATACAATAAAAACTATAGGAGCGATAACCCAAATTGCAAACATTAAATAATAACTAAATACATTCAACCACTTACGTCGACTAGCATCATCTCTTTCACCATTCTTATAAATAAAATTGGACCATTTACTAAATATTTGGTTCGCTCTTTTATCGGTAACAATTAAAAACGGCTTTATAATAACTGCTCCTTGTTTTAATAATTTTTCCTGTAAGTCAGAGAACTTATTTGACCTTACGGCTTCTAAAATATCCGAACTAAATCTTTTTGAGTTTTCAATATCCTCATCAGAAACTCCTGGTTTTGGAAATATTCCCAAAAAATTTCTTTTAACACCTGTAAATGCCCAATCTAAAATTGTAATAACACTAATGTGGTTTGGGTGCCTATCAAATAAAGAAATGTGCCCAACCAGATTGGCTTTATTATCAAACAACAATTTTTTAACCTTTTCTTGTGCCATCACCCACATATTTCTGCAACCAATTACTGTTATAACAGGTGTGTTTTCAAATAATTGTTTAGCTACTTTATTCTTTAAAAATGAGTTGATAGGTATAGATGGCGATAAATACCATACTTGATAAGCAAAAATAACAAGATCATATTTTTGTTGAAGTAAAGGGTTATCTAAATCAGATAAATCACTAGGGATTTGTAAAAATGATTCTGGAAAAGCATCATAAAAACTAGTTTTATCCCAAGGAAAAGGAAAATTTTCTTTTAATTTAATTTCATAAAAACTAAGATTAACATCTTTTGATGATTCCAATTTATTGGTAATATTTTTTGCAATATTTAATAATTGCCCGGATTGTGTGTAGTAAACTACTAAAACGTTTTTCAAATTAAGCTATTTTATATCATCCCAAAAATCAAAATAATTAAACCATTGATAAGGGTATTTTTTTAAGATCCACTCTATACTTTGGGTATAGTTTTTTAATAAACTTTGAGCATCTCTTTTTTTGAAATTTGCTTTTCTTGTATATAAATGATAATGCTTATTCGTTTCTTTCATAACATAAACAAACAGTACCGGTACATTTAATCTTGATCCTAAAAGAAATGTTCCTGCAGGGAAATTAGTTTTCTTACCCAATAAATATTCCGACAACACTTTACTTCCTTCAAAATAACGATCGCCTGTAAAACAAACTAGTTCATTATTACTCAATGCATTATTTATTTCAAAAATATGTGATAAATCTTCATTAACAATAATAAATTTTAAATTATTTTTTATAGATATACTTTCAAGATAATCTTTAATCGAACGATGCTCTCTATCTGTAGTAACTAAATTGATTTGTGAATCGAAGTCAATTTCGTTAAAAAAGTAATCTGCTATATCAAAATTACCAACATGAGCACTAATAAGAATGCCACCTTGTTTCTTTTTTAAAAGATCAACTATGGCTTCACCTCCATCATGTTCAAAAGTAAATTTATTTTTTATCTCAGAAGTAATGGTAACTTTATCAATAATGGTCTGTCCAAAAACAAAATAGCTTTTGTAGACTTTTATCAAGCTTTTAAAAGAAGAATGCCCTAAACGTTTATTGAAGTAATAATAACTGGCTTTTGATCCTTCAATTGAAAATAACAAAAAATAAAACGAGACAAAATAGAGTAAAAAGTATGCTGATTTAACACCGAACTTTCTAATTAAGAAAATAAAAATTTTATAACCAATAACCGCTCCTCTCGATTTACCTTCCCATTGAGCCATTATAAATAGAAGTTTAATTCATTTTTTGATCTATTAGATCATAAAAATCTTTCAAGGTAATTACACTTCCAAAATCATCGGCATCTAGTTTTACATTAAAATTTGATTCTACCGAAACAACGAGATCAACATAATCTAAGCTATCCAATTCTAAAGTGTCTTTTAAATTAGATTCTAACTGAATATCTTCAGTTTCAACTTCAAATTCATCTATAAGAAGATCATTAATCTTACTAATAATTATATCCTTATCCATATCTTATTTTTATTCAAACTTTTTAACAATTATTGCAGAATTGGTTCCTCCAAAACCAAAAGAATTCGACAAAAATACATCAATATTTTTATTTATAGTTTGTTTTACTAAATTTAATTTAGCTGAATCTTCATCTGTTTCTTCCAAATTAATATTTGGTGCAATAAAGGAGTTGTTCATCATCAAAACAGAGTAAATAATTTCACTTGCACCCGCCATCCAACACTCGTGCCCTGTCATTGATTTTGTTGAACTCACATAGGGAAAACTTCCACCAAAAACATTATGAATTGCCTTAGCTTCGTTTTGGTCACCCACTGGTGTTGAGGTTGCATGGGCATTTACATAATCGATCTGATCAGGTTGTAAATTGGCTTGCTTTAATGCTTTTTTCATTGCCCTAGATGGGCCATCAACATTTGGTGTAGAAATATGATCTCCATTTGAAGAAAAACCATATCCAACAACTTCTCCAATAATATTTGCCCCTCTCTTTACAGCGGATTCATAACTTTCAAGAATTAAAGATGCTGCTCCTCCACTTGGAATTAATCCATCTCTTTTTTTATCAAAAGGTCTTGATGCTTTTGAAGGATCATCATGATTTACAGAAAAAACTCCTAAGCCATCGAAACTAGCCATAGCTAATTTATTAATTTCTTGAGCTCCCCCACAAATAATACAATCTTGTAAACCACTTTTAATTAAATGAAAACCTAAGCCCACAGAATGTGAACCACTTGCACAAGCTGCACTTACGGTTAAATTAATACCTTTAAGTTTAAATAAGGTTGCTAAATTCATTGTCACTGAGCAATTTAAACTTTGGAAAACAGCTCCAGAACCAACTAAATTTGTATCTTTTTTATCTCTTATTTTATCAATAGAATGGATAATAGACTGAGCGGTACTATCATTTCCATATAAAATTCCAACTTCATTATCAATTAAAAATTGTTCCTCAATATTTGCATTCTTTAAAGCTTCAATTGTTGCTAAATACGCAAATTGAGATTCCTGCCCCATACTAATTCGCTCTCTTCTGGAAAGTATTTTTTTTAAATTAGGTTCTGAAACTGCACCTGTTAAACAAGATCTATACCCAAACTCTTTTCTGTCAGCGTCATAAATTATACCTGATTTACCAGCATACAATGATTCTTTAACCTCATCTAAATTTTCTCCAATACAAGAATAGATACCCATTCCTGTAATAACAACTCTACTCATTTTAATTAAGAATAAATTCCACCATTAATATTTATGACTTCCCCTGTGATATAAGATGCTTTTTTTGATACTAAAAACGAAACTAAATCGGCTACTTCATCTACCTCTCCAAACCTATTTACCGGAATCATTTTCTTTAATTCTTTTTCATCCAAACTTGAAGTCATATCAGATTTTATAAAACCCGGCGCAACTGCATTAACAGTTATTTTTCGTTTAGCAACTTCTTGTGCCAAGGCTTTTGTAGCAGCTACAATTGCTCCCTTCGCAGCAGAATAATTTGTTTGACCTGCTGTTCCCTTAACACCAGAAACCGAAACTATGTTTACAATTCTGCCATAACGATTTCTTAACATTTTTTGCATTAAATGATTTGTAACATTAAAGAAACCGTTTATACTAATATTGATAACACTATCCCAATCTTCTTTTGGCATCCACATAAATAATCCATCTTTTGTAATTCCGGCATTATTTACAATTACTTCAATTATACTATCCGGATTATTTACCTGCCAATTATCCAACTTACTTTTTACATCAATTGAATCTGCAACATCAAATTGTATCAATTCTCCTGTTCCATCATTCTCTTTAATTAATTTTAAAGTCTCTAATGCAGCATCTTTATTTGATACATAATTTATTAAAATATGATATTCCGAATCTTGAGCTAATTTTATACAAATTGCTCTACCTATACCTCGAGAACCTCCAGTGATTAATGCGCACTTCATTTACAAATTAATTAACATCAACAAATCCTTCTGCATTTTGATACCATTTTCCATTTAATAATTCACCTTTTGTATTCAAAAAACCCCAACCACTTTTACTTTTTACTCTTACGAGTCCATTTTCAAATCCAATAGTTTGTTTTTCAAAAAAGTTAAGTGAATTGGCTGAAATACCATACTTATCTTCTATTACTAACTCTCCACTTTTATTAATAAAACCCCAAGCCTTTTTAACTTTTACAGGAGCCAGCCCATAATCACTAAAAATTTCGGCATCTTTATACTGTTCTTTTATTACCCAATTTCCACTTTCGTCAATATAACCCCATGTTTTATTCCCCATTGCAGGAGCTAAACCATCATTAAATCTTCTTACTTTTTTAAAACTTGGTTCAATCACCCATTTTCCATTTCTATCAATAAAACCAATCATTTTATTTGAAGATTGCGCATAGGTTAAATTTTCATCATCATTAAAATCCCATATTTTAATAGCATCTTCTACCGGAGTAAAATTACCATTGATCAATAAGCCGGTAACATCATCTTTTTTAACTTTCACTACACCTTTTGAATCTCTTCCAATATCTTGATAAATTGGCTCAATTACAACTTTACCAGTATTATCAATCACTCCATATAACTCACCTTTCTGAACTTTTGCAAATCCATTATTCAAAGGAAATATTTTTTTATATTGAGGTTCAACAATAACCTTTCCACTAGAATCCATAACCCCAACTGCTTCACCATTTCTAATAAATGCATATCCGTTTTTAAAATCATAAACTTTATCTGAAGTGGGTAAAGTGGTTATTTCGTTTCCACTTTTATCTATATAATACCATCTTTTATCTTTTGCTGCTAAGGCAATTCCAGAATCAAATCTTTTAACTTTATCAAACTGATAATCAATTACTACTTCATTCTTACTGTTAATATATCCCCATTTATCACCATTAAATACAGCAGCCATTCCATCTGAGAAATTACCTGTTTTTTCATAATTCGGTTCAATAAACCAAGAACCATCTTCTTTTATAAAACCAAATTTACCATTCTCTCGTACCGCAGCTACTCTTTGAGATAAAACTATTTGGCTTATAAAAAGTACTAAAACTAATGTGAAAATTTTTTTCATGATTAAGAGGTTTAAGTTAATATTTACTATTGATGCATCTATTCCATCAAAGTCAACATCAAAGTTAATCAATTTTCATTAGATATTTTTTTACATTATTAACATAAGGATACATTATTACATCTTCCTTAAAAACGGGAACAATTTTTCTAATATCCTTAAACATTTCTAATGTTTTAGACGAGATCTTGTCTTGATAACCAAGGTATTCAATAGCCTGAATAATAGTAATAAGCTCAATAGCAACAACTTCAAACGCATTTTCAATTACCTTTTTAGTCATTAAAGCAGCATTTGTTCCCATACTAACAATATCTTGATTATCATTATTATTAGGTATGCTATGCACATACATGGAGTTGGACAAGGCTTGGTTCTCTGCAGTTGTGGAAGTTGCTGTAAACTGTACACCTTGCATTCCAAAATTCAATCCTAATTTACCTAGATTTACAAAAGGAGGTAATATATCATTCAATCTATGGTTTAGTAAATAATTAAGTTGTCGCTCAGAAAGCATACTTAATTTAGTTACTACTAATTTTAACTTATCCATTTCTAAAGAAACATAATCACCGTGAAAATTTCCTCCATGATAAACATGTTCATTTTCTACATCAACAATTGGATTGTCATTAGCTGAATTAACTTCCTCTATCAAAACTTTTTCAACAGTTCGTATAGTATCTAATATAGGGCCTAATATTTGAGGAACACATCTTAAAGAATAATATTCTTGAACTTTTTCTTTAAAAATTGTTCCATTGCTTTTCCCATTATATAAATGCTCCTCTCTATTTCGTATTAATTTACTATCAACTAATGAATCGCGCATTCGTTTCGCAATTTCTTGTTGTCCTTTATGCTTTTTGGTTCGGTTTAATTCATGCGACAGATGATCATCATAAGCACAAACAATTTCATTAATAGCTACAGAACAACTTATAATCCAATCTAATAACTTTTGAGTATAAATAGAATTTATTATACCAATACCCGTCATTACAGAGGTGCCATTCATTAAAGCAATACCTTCTCTTAACTCAACCTTTATAGGTGACAATGTTTCCTTTTCAAAAACTTCGCTGGTTGGTAATAGCTTACCTTTATAAAAAACTTCACCTTCTCCTATTAAAACTAATGCTAAATGAGCTAATTGAACCAGATCTCCACTTGCACCTACACCTCCGTGAGAATAAATTAAAGGTGTAATATCACGATTAATTAATTCTACCATTAAATGTACTACGGATGGATGTACTCCTGAATTACCTAAACACAAGGTGTTTAATCTTGCCATCATAGCAGCTTTTACACAAGTAGGACTCAAAGGTTCTCCAGTACCAGATGCATGACTTCTAATTAAGTTGTACTGTAATTGAACCTGATCTTCATCATCAATTTTGTATTGTGCCATTGGACCAAACCCGGTATTAACACCATAAATAATTTTATTCTCTGAGAATTCTTTCAAAAAATAATGACTTTTTTCTACTCTATCAACAACTGTTTTTCCTAAACTAATTCTAGCTTTTTTAAAAAGAACATCGTAAAAATTATTTAATTGCAATTCACTTTCAACTCTCAACGTATTCAAAATAATATTGTTTCTAATTTATAACTAATCTAAAGTATTTTTTTTTTAATTTTAATCGTCAAATTTAGTACTTTTATTTCTAAATCTAAACTCTAAAATAATGAATGAAGAATTTGTTGATGTATTAGTTATTGGTGCCGGTCCATCGGGCTGTGTTTCAGCTTCTTATTTACAAAATAATAATATAAATGTCAAGATAGTAGAAAAAACAAAATTTCCTAGATATGTGATTGGTGAAAGTTTATTGCCAAGATGTATGGATCATTTTGAAGAGGTAGGTTTATTAGAAGTTTTAAAACAACAAAATTACGAAATTAAAAGAGGAGCTCGATTTTTAAGAAAGGGTGAAGTATGTAATTTCGATTTCAGCAAAAAATACACCAAAGGATGGGATTGGACCTGGCAGGTGCCTAGAGCACATTTTGACAATGTTTTAGCAGAAGAAACCCAAAGAAAAGGTGTTCCAATTGATTTTGAAAATGAAGTTATTGATGTTGTCTTTGATGGTTCAAAATCTAAAATAACTGTTAAAGATATTAATGGTAACATTAAATATATCAATGCCAAACATATTATTGATGCCAGTGGTTATGGTAGAGTTTTACCAAAGCTGTTAGATTTGAAAAAACCATCAGCTCTTCCAAAGCATTCATCTATTTTTACAATAGCAAAAGATATTAATCGACCTACTGATAATGAGGGTACTTTAATAACCTTTGATGTTGTTGATAAAGAAGTTTGGTTATGGGTAATTCCTTTTTCCGATGGAACAACAAGTATTGGTTTTGTAGGACCAACTGAATTTATAAATTCATATAAAGGTTCCTCAACTGAAATGTTAAAAGAAATGCTTAAACTTTCTGATTATTTTTATAACAGATTTAAAGATGCACCTCATTTATTTGAACCAAAAATCATCCAAAATTTCTCCACCGCAGTAAAACAAATATATGGAGATGGTTATATCTTAACAGGAAACAGCGGTGAATTTTTAGATCCAATCTTCTCTTCTGGAGTAACATTTGCAACGGAAACCGGACTTTTATCAGCAAAATTAGTTGCCAAAATAATTAAAGGAGAAGATGTTGATCTGGAAAAAGAATATGTTGAACCAGTACAATTTGGAGTCGATGTATTTACATCTTATGTAAATGAATGGTATTCTGGTAATTTACAAAAATTATTTTTCCATAAACCTGAAAATCCTGAAGTTAAAGAGAAAATCTGTTCGATTTTAGCAGGTTATGTCTGGGATAAAACAAATCCTTTTATAACAAAACATAACCGTATTGTAAAATCTGTTGCGCACCTAATTGATTTAGAAGAAGACTCTTTGGAAGTAAAAGAAATATAGAAAGATAAATAGTTTGATTTTTACCTTTAAAAATTCCATGCTTTTTTACTGTTATCTAATAAATAAGTGGCTTCTTTTAGAAGGTCAATAAATATGAACTCATCAAAGTCTTCTATTTTTTTAACTTTTATAGAACGTACTTGTTGTCGATTGTTATAATCTTTTAGTTGAGGAAATTTATCTTGTAAAAATATACCTTGAACAAAAGCAACGTCAACATAATTTGTTCCTTTTAAAACATTTAAATAGCACATTGGTTTTTTGTTATGGTGATAAAACGGAATTTTATAATTATACTTTTCTTCGATTTTAGGTAAAGTCTTTAAAATTACGCTTCGTACATAAAGCATTATAGATTGATATGGCTCTTTTTGATTTATAAAATATTGCTCAACAGGGTTCATTAAATTAATCTTCTCTGTTAACTAGACCAATTGAAAATGCAGGCTTACATATTGCAATATATTCACATTCTTCTTCAAACGGGTTGGCATATTGAACACGTGTTCCTTTTATAATTTTTATAGATTCACCTGCTTTCAATATAATCTTTTCGCCGTCAATTACAATCTGCTTTTTACCTCGAACAACATAAGTATATTCATCAAAATCAGGTGTTTGAAAAGGTTCTCTCCATTTTGGTGGGGCTATCATATGAGCCATACTTAAATCTGGATTTTCATTGGTGTGCCCAAAGTGTTCCTCTATAAGTTTACCATCTAAAGTTGGTATAACAAACGGATTGTTTTGTTTGATATATTTTTTCATGACAATAATTTTTTTACACTTTCAGGAATTTGAATTCCTTCTCTTAATTTATTATCATTAATAGCTGTTCCATATTTTTTTTCAATAGGTATGATTCCAGCCCAAATGTCAAGATTATAATCCTCCTTATCATCACCCACACCTTCATCTCTTATTTTTGCAGAAGCCTCGGTAATTTTTAATTGCAATACTTTAGTAATATTTAATTCTTTTTTGTTTGGCAATCTAACTTCCCCCCATCTATCGGGAATTATTTGATCTGTAATTATACGTAATGCTTCTATTTTATCTTTTTCATTTTCCACTAAAGTGGCATTTCCAAATATTGTAACCGATTCATAATTTAAAGAATGGTGAAAGGCAGAACGAGCTAAAACCAAACCATTGGTTTTGGTAACATTTAAAGATATTTGAACACCTTTTTCCATGGTCTGTAACATTCTACTTACACTTGCTCCATGAAAATAAAGCGTATCATCTTTTCTACCATAAATCGTTGGAATTACAACAGGATAATTATTATAAACAAAACCTATTTGACAAACAAAATCATTGTCTAAAATTCGATAAATAGTCTCTTTATCGTAAAAACCTCTTTTCGGAATTCTTTTTACCTTAGTTTTATCTGTTTTCATAATTAATTGGAATTATTTTTTAATCAAACCAAAGTGTAATATATTGTATCTTAGCCATATCTGGAATTTGATCTTTGCTTATTTTATTCATATCAAACTCATCAATTCTTAGATCTTTTTTATCTAAAGCAATGGTAGCATTAATCTCATCAATAAAAACAATTGCCGAGCTAAATGAAGGTTCAATCTTACTTATAGAATAATTATCTAAAACATCTTTAAATGTTGATGCTGTAGATATTTCTTTTTCTGTCTTATAAATTTCACTATATATTTTTATTGAAGAAATGCTTTTTAAACTATCATTTCTATATTCTGGTTTGATTGTTAACAAATGCTTTCCTCCAACCTTAAAAACTTTGTATTCCCTAATAAAATCCGAATCATTTGGAATTTTTAAAACCGAATCATTTTTAAATAAATTGTCTAACTCTTCAATACTGGTGTTTTTATTTATAGTACCAATATTATTTTTGATAATAATATTATTTTTATCACTATTACATTGAATGAATAATAAAATAATTACCATTGTACTTACTAACTTTTTCATATATTTCATTATCTCATATATTTATTTAATATTCCAAAAACACCTCTAATAAAAGTAGCACTTGTCACCATTTTCACAACTGGATTCATGCGAGTACTCTTTCTTGATGCTTTTTTATAGGTTTGTTTTTTATTTTTCTCTTGCTCTTTGTTGGCTTTTTTAATTTTAAGATTTAAAATCTCATAAGCACTTTCGCTATCAATTTCTTCATTGTATTTTGCCGATATTTTTGATGAATTCCTTAATTCTTTCAATTCACTTTCATTCAATATATCCATTCTACTCATTGGTGCACGTAACATAGTTTTGGCCAGCGGTGTTGGTTTTCCTTTTTCGCTTAAAGCGGAAACTAATGCTTCACCAATACCTAATTCGGTCAATACCGTAGAAGTTTCATAATAATCAGAATCTGGATAATTCTCGGCGGCTAGTTTTATAGCTTTTCTGTCTTTTGCCGTAAATGCTCTTAAAGCATGTTGTATTTTTAAACCTAATTGTGAAAGAACATCAGAAGGTACATCTTTTGGGTTTTGGGTAACAAAATAAATTCCAATTCCTTTTGATCTAATTAGCTTTATAATACTTTCAATCTGATTCAATAGTGTTTTAGAAGCATTATCGAAAACCAAATGTGCTTCATCAATAAATAGCACTAATTCCGGACGATTACTATCTCCTTGTTCAGGAAATGTGCTGTAAATTTCAGCCAATAATTGAAGCATAAAAGTTGAAAAAAGTTTAGGTTTACCTTGAATATCTGTCAATCTTAAAATTGAAATAATTCCTCTTCCATTATCATCTACTCTCGTTAAATCTTCTACTTCAAATGATCTTTCTCCAAAAAACAATTCTGCTCCTTGTTGTTCCAACTCTACTATTTTACGCAATATTGAACCTGTAGAAACCGTTGATATCCTTCCATAGCTCTTTTCTAATTCCTTTTTCCCTTCCTGAGTAGAAAATTGTAAAACCTTTTTAAAATCCTTTAAATCTAATAAAGGTAATTTGTTATCATCACAATATTGAAATAAAATAGCTACTATACCGCTTTGTGTATCGGTTAAATCTAAAATTCTAGAAAGTAATGTTGGTCCAAATTCTGAAACTGTAGCGCGTAATCTTGTTCCTTTTTGCTCAGATATAGTTAATATTTCTACAGGAAAATCTTTTGACGTGAAAGGTAATCCAATCTTTTCATGTCTTTCGTCTATTTTTTTATGCCCTGGACTTGGTTTAGCCAAGCCACTCAGGTCTCCTTTTACATCCATCAACAAAACAGGGACTCCATTATCCGATAAATTTTCAGCAAAAACCTGTAAAGTTTTAGTTTTGCCTGTTCCTGTTGCTCCGGCAATTAACCCGTGACGGTTTATCGTTTTTAAAGGTATTTTTACAAAAGCATTTGTAATGGTTTCGTCACCGAGCATAGCAGCTCCTAAAGTAATAGAATCACCTTTGGTAGAATATCCTTTATTTATCAGTTCAATAAATTCTTCGTTGTTTGGCATTATTAATTTTTTATAAAAATAGTTTTTAAATTTAAATTTAAAAAATTTTAGCATATCATTTGCTTAACTTTGCGCTTCAAAAAATAAAAATTGGATAAAAATTTACAAAAATTGATTGATAATGGTGAAATGCTTCCTTTAATGGAAGAGTTCTATACTATTCAGGGCGAGGGGTTTCATACTGGTAAAGCTGCATATTTTATACGAATTGGAGGATGTGATGTTGGCTGCCATTGGTGTGATGTTAAAGAAAGTTGGAATGCCGACCTACATCCGGCAACAAATGCCTTAAATATTATTGAAAATGTAAAGAAATATGCAAACACCGTTGTAATTACCGGAGGAGAACCTTTAATGTGGAATATGAATTTTATTACAAAAGAGCTTAAAAATCAAAATATAAAAGTTCATGTAGAAACTTCGGGAGCTTATCCTTTAAGTGGAAATTGGGATTGGATTTGTTTATCTCCTAAAAAAACAAAACTTCCTTTATCAGATATTTATCAAAAAGCTGATGAATTAAAAACAATTATTTACAATAAAAATGATTTCAAATTTGCTGAGGATCAGGCATCTAAAGTAAAAGAAAACTGCGAATTATACCTACAGCCTGAATGGAGTAATCGAGATAAAATGACACCTCTAATTGTTGATTATGTAATGCAAAACCCACAATGGAAAATATCTTTGCAAACACATAAATATTTAAACATACCTTAATTAGGTATTTTATTTTTAGCATATTTATAAACCAAGTCAAAAGTTTCACCAACAGTTAAATCACTATTATCTACTTCAATAGCATCATTGGCTTTTATCAAGGGCGAGTCTTTTCTTGTAGTATCTAATAAATCTCTACTTGTAACATTTTTTAATACATCTTCAAAACTAATTTCTTTACCATTATCTATCATTTCCTTATACCTACGTTGCGCTCTATTTTTAGAAGAAGCTGTCATAAAAAATTTTAATTCTGCTTTAGGAAATACAACTGTACCTATATCTCTCCCATCCATAACAATACCTTTTGACAAACCCATCTTT
>DAOVTF010000256.1 GCA_030633225.1 Flavobacteriaceae bacterium | reverse complement strand
GGTTTGTTTAATAATGTATTAGGTTTAGAACCCGGAACAACTGGTAAAGAAATTTTAGAAAACGGTAAAAATCAACTTACAAACACATACCCACATGTTAGTCAAATTGAAAAAGAGAAAGTGACAAAAGTAGAAGGTAAAGCTGGAAATTTTATAGTGACTACAAATAAAAATTCGTATAAAGTTAAGACTATTGTAGTAGCCGTTGGGCCTTCAAATTTATTTAATATCGAAGGGTTAAATCAGTATAAAGAACCTCATCAAAATTTACCTGCAGCAAAAGAACGGATTCAGTTAAAAAACATCAATCATAAAGTTATTGATGGTATTTATGTTGCTGGAATACTTGCCGGCTGGAGAAGTCAATTTTCTGTAGCTTCAGGAAGTGGAGCTCACGTTGCTACGGATATTTTAACAGAATGGAATAATGGAAATCCTACGATGATACATGACTGTGCTTGATATGTAATTTTTAAATTGTAAGAGTTTTATTTGTTCAATATAAAATGATCAATCTTTCAACGGATAACCCTCTTTATTTAATTCTTTAACTTTATTAATCATTTTATCATCCTCGTTAATAATTTTATAATAGGCATTGATATCAAAAATTTGTTGTGCAAATAATGCTTTTAAATACCTTTTTAAATTTATAATTTCAGCTATATCCATGTCTTGATAATCCATAGGAATACTTTCTAAATATTCATTAAAAATTTGATTATCATTATCGAAATTCTCAATAAAATCATTTAATGATACGTCTTTAAAATCTTCTCTGTGATTATCTGAAAAATCAAATACAAAATCATTTAGCTTCCTATAATGTATTCTGTCAAAATACAGTGTTGTATCAATTGCAACAAAAACATCTGGTATAATACCTCCTCCTCCATAAACAATTTTGCCTTTTGGAGTAGTAAATTTTAAGGTGTCATTAACTTTTATACTATCAGAATTCATCAGTTCACCACCATTATATCTTTCTTCAAATTCGTTAAAATATCCATGGCTATCTCCCTTTTTATAAGGTTTTTGAATCGACCTACCGGTTGGAGTATAATATCTAGAAACTGTTAATCGTACAGCTGATCCATCACCAAGTTCCATTTCTTGCTGAACTAACCCTTTACCAAACGAACGCCTTCCAACAATAGTTCCTTTATCATTATCCTGTAAAGCTCCGGCAACAATTTCACTAGCAGATGCTGATGCTCCGTTTAATAAAACAAAAACATGTCCATCTTCAAACTCTCCTTTTTTTGTAGCAAAAGTTTTATCAATTTTATCTCTTTTGTTTTTTGTAAAAACAATGAGTTTACCATCTTTTAAAAATTCATCAATAATTTGGGTAGCAACTTGCAAATATCCTCCAGGATTATGGCGTAAGTCTAGAACTAATTTTTGCATTCCTTCCTTTAATAATACTTCTAATGCTTTTTCAAACTCATCATATGTGGTAGCTGCAAATTTGTTGATTTTTATATATCCCAAACCTTCATTTAACATATAAAACGCATCTACACTTTTAATGGGAACTTCTCCTCTGATAATTGTAAAAGGAAGATTTTTGTTTTCTGATTTTCTGTAAATTGTCAAATCAACTGATGTGTTTGGTTTTCCTTTTAAGGTTTTTAAAATGTAGTCACTTTTTATATTTCTTCCATACAAGGTGTCATTATTTGCAATTAAAATTCTATCTCCAGCCATAATCCCTGCAGTTTTGCTTGGGCCATTCTCTAAAACTTTAATTACTGTAAGTGAATCATTGTACATACGAAACTGAATACCAATTCCAACGAATTTTCCATTCATAGATTCTGCAATACTTTCATGCTCTTGGGCTGGTATATAAACGGAATGTGGATCTAATTTTCCAAGCATGTTTTTAATAGTTCCATCTAATAAACTATCGGTATCAACTTCATCTACATATTCATATTGAATATAATCGATCAACCGCTTGATCTTTTTTTCTTGAGGAGTTCCACCAAAAAAGGTCATTGTCTTTTTTTGATAATTCAATGAACTCCCTAGGTATATACCAAAAGCTATTGCTATTGCAATTATTAAAGGAAGATATATTTTGGTTTTACTATTCATCTATTGGTAAATAAATAATTTCAATTTTTGCTTTTTTTAAGAAATCTATACCTGAATTATCTTTATATTCATTTGAATATACCATTCTTTTAATTCCTGATTGATGTATTAACTTACTACATTCTTTACATGGTGATAAAGTTATGTATAAAGTTGCTTCGTTACACCTTTGTGTTGAGGAGGCTACTTTTAAAATTGCATTTGCCTCAGCATGCAAAACATGCCATTTAGTATTTCCTTGGTCATCTTCACAACAATTATCAAATCCTGTTGGCGTACCGTTATAACCATCAGAAATTATCATTTTATCCTTGACAATAAGAGCCCCAACTTGCTTTCTTTTACAATGAGAAAGTTTAGACCATTCTTTTGCCATTTTTAAATAAGCTGTATCGTATTTCTTTTGTTTTTTATCTAACATTTAAAATAATTCATATTCTGTTAAAGCGAAAATAGTCAACTTTAAAAATAAAGTTGTTAAAAAATTACCAAAATTTTCTTTCAATGATCATTGGAATAATAATTCCAATAACAATAGATGACACAACCATTATCCAATCTCGCTTTGATTTATTTAATATGTTTAAAACTATAAAATTTAATACCAGTATACACAAAACCACTATTAATTGTGCAATTTCAATGCCAATTGCAAATTCAATTAAAGGAAGTGCTTTATTTTCAATATCATTTACCATTATTTTAAAATAACTTGAAAATCCAATTCCATGAATTAATCCAAAGGCCAAAGCAAAAAAGGTAATAATTTTAATGCTTTTAGGTTGTTTTTTTATAATTATTAAATTGTAAATAGCTGTTATTAAAATAGTTAATGGTATTAAAAATTCAATAATATCTATTTTAATATATAATATGTTATACGCTGATAAAGCTAGAGATAAAGTATGACCAACTGTAAAAGCGGTAATTAACCATAATACTTTTTTCCAATCTTTAAAACTGTAATAAATAGTTAAAACAGCTAAAAATAAAATGTGATCGTATGCTTTCCAATCTAAAACATGGTGCAAACCAATCTCAATATAAAACATAAAGTCATCCATTTAAAACTTTACTTTTTTAAATAGGTCCCATAATACAATACTACAACTCACAGAAATATTAAGAGAATGTTTTGTACCGTATTGCGGAATTTCAACACAATAATCAGAAGCAGTAACAACTTCTTGTTGTACTCCTTTCACTTCATTTCCAAAAACTACAGCATATGTTTGGTTCTTTGAAATTTCAAAATTTTGTAGCATTGTGCTATTCTCTGCTTGCTCAATAGACACAATTTTAATATTCTCTTTTTGTAGCTTTTTAATTAAATCTAAAGTGTTTTCTATATGCTCCCATTCTACCGATTCTGTTGCGCCTAAAGCTGTTTTATGAATATCTTTATGTGGTGG
>DAOVTF010000275.1 GCA_030633225.1 Flavobacteriaceae bacterium | reverse complement strand
ATTCATCACGGAGTTAATAATAATAAACTATTTGATTTAGATGGAATAGCGAATGTTATTCTCAATGAAAATCCTGATTTTGTTGCTTTACAAGAAGTAGATTCAGTAATAAAAAGATCAGATAATTTAGATCTAACCAAAGTTTTAGGTCAAAAAACAAAGATGAATTATCTATTTGGAAATGCTACTAAAATAGATAATGGATTATACGGAGTTGCAATTTTATCAAAGTATCCTATAATATATTCCAAAAATGTAGCCCTACCCTTTCAAAAAAATGAAGAACCCAGAACTGCTTTACAAATTACAAGTGCATTACCTTCTGGAGATACCATTTCTTTTATCAGTACGCATTTAGACTATAAAGACAAAAACCATTATAGAAAAGAACAAGTTCAAAAAATAAATAACACTTTTAACACTAATAAATACCCAACTATATTAGCTGGTGATATAAATGATATTCCTAACAGCGAAACATTAAAAATATTACAAAATTATTGGGTTCCAACTTATAACAAAAATAATCCCAAATCAACATTTCCAGCTGATCACCCTCAAAAGAAAATAGATTATATACTTTATGCTCCTAAAAACAAATGGAAAGTAATATCTCAAAATGTAGTAAATGATTCTATTGCTTCAGATCACAGACCGTATATTGTTAGGCTAAAATTGATAAAATGAAACCTATCAAAATAACCACATTATCAAATAAAAAAATATTATTTCGTAGCTTCGCAACAGTTTAAATTTAAAAAAAATGAAAACCTTATTTAAAATATTTGTATTTATAATATCTATTGTTCTTACCACATCATGTACTACAAACAAAAAAACAGATATAACAAAATATCAAAATATTAGCAGTAGTATTAAAGATCTATACGCACCAGATAAAAGAGTTGCAATGTATAATATTGAGATGGTATCCCTTGGCGAATCAATTTTACTAAAAGGAGAGTCTGATCAAGCAAAAGCTGTTGCCGAATTAAAACAAAAACTTGAAGAAAATGGTGTAAAATTTATTGACAGTATCAATATATTACCCGATTCAAGTGTGGGTGATACTAAATATGCTGTAGTAAACAATTCAGTAGCAAATATTAGATCTCAAGGAAGACATTCTGGTGAATTAGCCACCCAAGCACTTTTAGGAATGGGTTTAAAAGTATTAAAAATTGACGGATCGTTTTATCTGGTTCAAACACCCGATGCATATATTTCATGGGTAGATCACGGTGGAGTAACATTAATGAATCAAGAAGAATATTTAGAGTGGAATAAGGCGCCAAAAATAATTTACACACAAGCTTGGGGGTATTCGTATCAGGAAAAAGATAGTGAATCAAAAAAAGTTAGTGATCTTGTTTTAGGTGCACAACTAAAACTTATTTCAGATGATGCAAAGTACTATAAAGTTGAATACCCCAACAAGAGAATTGCTTATGTAAAAAAATTGGAGAGTGAATTATATGATAATTGGATCAAAGAAGTTAAACCTTCTGGAGAATTAATAGAAAAATATGCGTTTGAGTTTATTGGAGCACCTTATTTATGGGGAGGTACTTCAACTAAAGGTATGGACTGTAGCGGTTTTACCAAAACTATTTATTTAATGAACGGATTTATTATACCTCGTGATGCTTCACAACAAATCAATGCCGGTAAAAATGTTGACCCAGATCTGAAATTTGAAAATTTAGAAAAAGGTGATTTAATGTTCTTTGGAAAAAAAGCAACTGATAGTACCAAACAAAGAACCACACACGTTGGTATTTGGTTAGGAAATGGCAAAGGTGAATTTATCCATGAAGCAAGTCAGGTACGATTAAGCTCCATAAATCCTGAATCGAAATATTATGATAAATCAAATACAAATCGTTATTTAGGAAGTAGAAGATATTTGGGTGAAAAAGATAAAATGATCACCAATCTAAAAACTGATAAAGTATTAACTGAAATTAAACAATAATTCTATCATCAATTAAACTCCCAACCAAAAGATGTTGTAAATACATAATCTTCATTTGAAGCGCCTTCAATAGGTTGATTATCATAGTTATAGGTTAGACTCATTTTAATATACAGATCAAAAGGTAAATCGTATTTCATATCAAAGTTAACATCAGCTCTATATCTCCCTTTGTCTGTTAAACTTGGATAAATAACAGCACTGGTAAATAAACTTAGATCACCAATATCATATTTATTAAAACCAGCACCCAAAAATAATTCAGAACTAGTTTTAGATGGTGTGTCATCAATATAATTTTCATTAGTATATGCTAAACCAGTAGTGGCAGCCAAAAACATTTTGTTACTGTGAATAAAAAAATACCCCATACCACCTCTATAGGTCGATCTTAAATTTAGTTTTTGTTCATCATTAGATAGATATATTGCATTGACTTGTGCGAACCAATCATTAGGTAAAAAATATTGAAAACTAATTTCCGCATCCATCCTGTTTAGATCATCAATACCATCCTGACTACTTAAAACTGTTTTAAAGTATGCATTGGATCTCCATTTATTTGCCAAATATGTTGTATTAAAATTTGATGTTAATTGTTTTAAATTATTTGTTTTTGTAATTGTTACCCCAAAATCAATATCAATGGTCAACCTACTTAAAAAATTCTTACCTATTGGTTCAATAAAAACTATATTAATTAAATCTTCTTCTACCGCATTAACCCCCGAATCAAGAAACAATTTACCTTTACCACCTTTTAAACTTTGCAAAGAACTAGTTAATCTACTCCCATTGGATAATGATATAATAAACACCCTATCGCTATGTATTTCAGCAACCTTATGCCATTTTATTTTGAAATCAGAATCACTGTATTTGGTTTTAAAAACAATAACACTTTGATCCATACTTTTTATTTCACCAACCAAAATATCATGGTTAGATAATACTAGCGAATCATTATAAACTGTTTTTTGTTGTTGTTTAAATAACTTTTTCCTCTCTTTTTTTGATAAACTCTGATTAATTGAATCGGTTTGGCTATAACTGTAACCACTCAATAATAAAAAAAATAATAAATAGGAGAATGAATAATTCATGAATATT
>DAOVTF010000239.1 GCA_030633225.1 Flavobacteriaceae bacterium | reverse complement strand
GTATCTGTTAAGGCAATAAAAGGTGGAGCTAAAATTGGTGATATACATGGAGTGGATGCTATATCTGGTGGAACTATTACTTCCGATGGAGTAAATGATATGGTTGAGGAAAGATTAGAAAACTATTTACCGTTTTTAAAAAAATAATTAATTATGGCAAAGGAAAAAGAAGCGTTATTTTCGCAAAAGAATAGAAAATTATTAACGGATCCGCTTAATGATGACAACCCGATTACAGTTCAGGTATTAGGTATATGTTCTGCCTTAGCAATTACGGTACAATTAAAACCTGCTATCGTTATGGCTGTTGCTGTAATGTTTGTTTTGGTATTTGGTAACCTGATCGTTTCACTTTTGAGAAATGTGATTCCTAATAGAATTAGAATTATTGTTCAGTTATTGATTGTTGCTTTTTTGGTGATTTTGGTGGATCAGGTATTAAAAGCATATGCTTATGATGTAAGTAAAGAATTATCTGTTTTTGTTGGGTTAATTATTACGAACTGTATTATCATGGGTAGGTTTGAAGCTTTTGCTTTGGGTAACGGACCATGGAAATCAATTTTAGATGGTATTGGAAACTCTTTAGGTTATGGTATTATTCTTATTATTGTAGCTTTTTTTAGAGAGCTCCTTGGTTCAGGAAAATTAATGGGGTATGAGGTTTTAGGTCATAAAGCAAAAACTATTGCTGAATCAACAGGAGTATACCAGTTTGGTTATGAGAATAACGGATTTATGTTATTATCTCCAATGGCTTTGATTACTGTAGGTGTGATTATTTGGTTCCAGAGATCAAAAAATAGAAAATTAATTGAAGATTAAAGCGTAAGGAAATTTTGATTCCTTTATTAAAATAAAATTATCATGGAAGAATTAGGAAGTTTATTTGTAAAAAGCATATTTATTGATAATATGGTTTTTGCATATTTTCTGGGAATGTGTTCTTATTTAGCTGTTTCGAAAACAGTAAAAACTGCTGTTGGTTTGGGTGCTGCAGTAATTTTTGTTATGATTATTACAGTTCCTGTCAACTATTTATTAGATACCTATATTTTAAAAGAAGGTGCTCTGATCTGGTTGGGGTCAGAATATGCAGATATTGATTTGAGCTTTTTAAGTTTTATCATGTTTATTGCAGTTATTGCTTCTATGGTGCAATTGGTTGAAATGATAGTCGAAAGATTTGCTCCGGCACTTTATAGTGAATTGGGAATCTTTTTGCCTTTGATTGCAGTTAACTGTGCTATTTTAGGGGGTTCATTATTTATGCAGCAAAAAAACTTTTCTACAGTTACCGAATCTGTTGTTTATGGGGCTGGGTCAGGGATAGGTTTTTTCCTGGCAATATTAGCCATAGCATCCATTCGAGAGAAGATATCCTATTCAAATGTTCCAAAACCATTAAAAGGGCTTGGTATTACATTTATAATAACAGGTTTAATGGCAATTGCTTTTATGAGCTTTTCAGGAATAAAATTGTAATAAGAAACAGTCAATAATAAGAGAATGAATCCAATAGTAGCAAGTATCGTATTTTCTTTAGTATTAATACTAATTTTAGTAACCATATTATTAGTGGCTAAGGCAAAATTACTTCCGTCAGGTAAAGTAAAATTATTGATTAACGGTCAAAAAGAAATAGAAGTTGATACCGGAAGTACTCTTTTGACCACTTTAGGTAATGAAAAGATATTTTTACCATCTGCTTGTGGTGGTGGTGGTACATGTATTCAATGTGAATGTCATGTATTAAGTGGGGGTGGAGAAGCGTTGCCTACCGAAGTTCCAAACTTTACACGTAAAGAATTGGCTGCAGGAACAAGATTGGCATGCCAGGTAAAAGTAAAAGAGGATATGGAAATAACCATTCCTGAAGAAATATTTGGAATTAAAAAGTTTGAGGCAACTGTTGTTTCGAATTATAATGTCGCTTCCTTTATTAAGGAATTTGTTGTTGAATTACCTGAAGATATGGATTATAAAGCTGGAGGGTACATTCAAATTGAAATTCCTGATACTGAAGTTGAATTTAAGGATATGGATATTACTGCCCACCCTAAAGAACATCCTGGTGAACCCGAAAAATTCAAATTAGAGTGGGATAAATTTAATCTTTGGCCCTTGAAAATGAAAAATGGAGATGAGGTAGAAAGAGCATATTCTATGGCTTCTTATCCTGCTGAGGGTAGAAACATTATGCTAAATGTTCGTATTGCAACTCCACCATGGGATAGAGCTAAAAATGGCTGGATGGATGTAAATCCTGGTATTGCTTCTTCCTATATTTTTAGTAGAAAACCTGGGGACAAAGTAATTGTTTCTGGACCATATGGTGAGTTCTTTATTAATGAAAGTGATGCTGAGATGTTGTATGTTGGTGGTGGTGCAGGAATGGCTCCAATGAGGTCACATTTATATCATTTATTTAAAACTTTACAAACTGGAAGAAAGGTAACTTATTGGTATGGAGGGAGATCTAAGAGAGAGTTATTTTATGTTGATCACTTTAGGGAATTAGAAAAAGAGTTCCCTAACTTTAGATTCTTTATCGTTTTATCAGAGCCAGCAGAAGAAGATAATTGGAAAACCTTGAAAGATGTTAATGATAAAGAAGGTGATGGTTTCTTAGGATTTGTTCATCAAGCAGTAATAGATGAATATTTATCAAAACATGAATCTCCTGAAGATTTAGAATTGTATTTCTGTGGACCACCTATGATGAATAAAGCTGTACAGAAAATGGGAGAAGATTTTGGTATGGCAGATGAAAATATTAGATTTGATGACTTTGGTGGATAAAAATTGAATATTTTATAGTATTAAGACTGCCCGAAAAGGCAGTCTTTTTTGTTTTATTTAACACATTTTAACAATAAAAAAGATACTTTTATATAAAATATTGATATGCCTATTTGGTTAATTATTCTTTTAACTTTCACAATCGTTATGATTGCTTTAAGTGTTATTTTGTATTTTATACAAGATAATATTATATTTCATGCGGAAAAGTTACCTGCAAATTTTAACTTTTCATTTAAAAATAATTTTGAAGAAATTAATTTAACAACTCAGGATGGGAATACTTTAAACGGAATAATATTTAAAGTAGAAAACTCAAAGGGAATAGTTTTGTTTTATCATAATCACTCTGGGAATATAGATCATTGGAGTAGATCGGCCATTTTTATCAATAGCTACGGATTAGATGTTTTAATAATGGATTATAGAGGTTATGGAAAAAGTACCGGAACCTTTAATGAAAAACTAATGTTGAATGATTCTTTACTTTGGTATGATTTTACAAAAAAATTATATGATGAAGATAAAATTACAGTTTATGGTAGAGGTATTGGCTCAACTTTTGCTACATATGTAGCTTCTAAAAATAATCCAATAAAATTAGTATTAGAGTCTGCAATTTATAGCTTAGTACATACTGCGAATATTCAATATCCTTATTTACCTAACAATTTAATTCTAAAATATAAATTTGATACTTTTAATTATATCGGGCAAGTGAAGTGTAAAATTTATCTGTTACATGGTAAAAAAGATGAATTAGTTCACTATTCAAACAGTGAAAAATTACATCAGCTAAAATTAGATGATTGTGATTTGATTTTGATGCCAGAAGGAAATCATCATAATCTGATTGGCAATGAGATATATTTAAAAAGCATCAAAGAAATATTAAGTACATAAAAAAAACTGTTTATCATTAGTATGGTAAACAGTTTTTTTATGAAAAGGAATTCTTAATCCTTATTCAGGTTTTTGTTCTAAAATATCGAAGAATTGATCTAATTTAGGTAAGATAACAATTCTAGTTCTTCTATTTGT
>DAOVTF010000211.1 GCA_030633225.1 Flavobacteriaceae bacterium | reverse complement strand
TTGCTTTTCTATCAATATCTGAACCCAAAGCCAGATCAATTCCAAATTTACTCCATGGTAAATAAATAGTATATTGATGAATTAAATCACGATGTGTATATTCATTTTGATCAAAATTATTATCAAATATTATTTTCTTGCCTAAAACGGTTTCTAAAACATCAAATAGCTTTGTAGAACAATTATCAAAAAAGAAATCATATTTATAAGACCTATTCTCTAGTTTTCTATTATTTTCTAAAAAAACATAAACTTTCTGTACTTCGCTTTGATTTAAATCTAAAACCTGACCTTTTACCCACCTTTTTTCCAGATGATAAGTCCTAAGAAAATTACCAAAATTATAGGCTCTTAAATCATAAAGTAATTTGCCTTGAATAAATTTTAGATAAAAGTTCGGAGTGTCAAAATTAAAAGTTCCATAATTATAAACTCTATCAATTTTATTTGGAATATCCTGAATTCTAAAAGCACTATGACCAAAAGTTGCGTATAATTCATTATAGCCAGGACCACAAGTTATTACACTAATTTCTGCCTGAGGTGATAGTTGAATGTTTTGAGTATTACCTACAATAGTTAAGAAGAAGAAAAGAATATATATATTTTTCATAATATCACCTAAAATAACTAAAATCAACTTTAACAGAAAAAATATTAGAAAATAAAGTTCCACTAGCACCACCAATATTGGCCAAGGCGTAATCTATTTGTATACCTTTATATCTAAATCCAACTCCAAAATTTGGCTCTAATGACGTACTTGAAGACCCATCAATTTCAACAAAGTTTTGAAAATTATTTACTCCTGCTCTTAAATAAACCATATTGATATAATCAATTTGAAATCCGATTGCAGGGTCAATACTAATAAAAGAAGTGGAAAGAATATCATTTGTTTCCGTAAACCGCATATTCAAATCAACTTCTGTGATCAATTTAAAATCTCTAAAAAAGTAAAATGATTTAGCTACACCAAATTGTGCTTTAGGTTTTGTTAATTCTAATGTTTCTGGTGCTTCCTGATTTTCACCCGGAATAGCATTTTTAATTTTATCATACTCCTCTTGATCAATACTCCATGCATTAAACGTAGTTGTGATATCTCTCAACATTAATCCGAATTTCCATTCAGACTTCGTTTGAAACTGAAGTGCAGCATCCAGTCCAAACCCCCAAGAAGAGGCAAAATCACCTATTTTCCGATGAACGATTTTACCATTTATTCCTACATCCAATCCTTTTAAAGGTAATTTTCTAGCATAAGCCACATTAAAAGCATAATCAGCTGCTGAAAATAAACTTATATTGTCATAATTAATATTTCCCTGGTTATCGATTAATTCCGTGGTATTTAAAATATCATCAACTCCAAACCTTATTAGGGCAACTGCAAAAACACTTTCTTTGTTGATTGGTTTTGCAAAACTGGCATAATCATATTTACCAATTCCTTGAAAATATTCAGCATGCATTAAAGCTCCTTGATAATCTTCAATATTTACTAAACCTGCTGGATTCCAGTAAATTGAATTTACATCATTGGTTGAAGCAACTACAGCTTTTCCCATTCCAAAGGCGGCTGCATCAACACCCAAATTTAAAAATTCATTGGAGAAACCTCTAAAAGCTTGGCCATAGCTAAACTGTGAAATTAGATAAACTAAAAGGATGTATTTTTTCAATTTCAGATTCTTGATTTTTTACAAAACTACATATATTTTTTCATTGTAAAAATGATTAATTATAACAAACTTTTGCAAGTTAATTAATTGTTTTTTATGAATTCGACTATTCTATTTTCTAACCATAATTCCTCTAAAAATAGAAAGTTAGTATTAAATCCTACATGACCCCCATATTTAGTTAGTTCTAAATAAAAATTGGAATTATTTTTTGCTTCGTGAACTGGAATACAAGATTCTGATAAAAACGGATCATCACTTGATGTTATTAAAAGAGTTGGAATTTTAATATTGGGAATAAACTGCTTACTACTATTTTTTTTCCAATAATCAAAAGCATCTTTAAACCCATGTGCTGGTGCTGTGTATAAATTATCAAAATCAAAAAAGCTTTTAGCATTTTCAATAGTTTCTTTTTTTAAAAATGAATTTGGAAATTGTTTAGATTTATATAAAGTCTTTCTTTTTAATGACCTTAAGAATCGATTCATATAAACAAGGTTAGAAACTTTAGCTAAATTTACAGAAGAGCCATATAAATCACACGGTACAGAAACTGTAACTGCCGATTTGATTTTTGATGAAACTTTGAAACCATTTTCTCCTAAAAATTTTAAAGTCATATTTCCGCCAAGGCTAAAACCTATTATATGAATATGATCATATTGATACTGTTCTTCAATATAAGAAATCACTTCTAGCAAATCATCTGTTTTTCCACTATGGTAAGAACTTAATAATCTATTGGGTTCGCCACTGCATCCTCTTAAGTTTACAGCAACAACATCAATATTATTTTCATTCAATACTTTATTTAAAGATTTTACATAAGCAGAATCAGAACTACCTTCTAAACCATGTATAACAATGGCAATGCTTGATGCGTTGGCTAATGAAAAATCTAAATCAAGAAAATCACCATCATTGGTTTCCAATCTTTTTCTTTGATAATTGATGCTTGTATTATTGAAAAAAGTACGGTAGATGGTATTAAAATGCTTGCTTTTAAAATATATCTTTGGATTATATGAAGATTGGTCAACTAAAGCCATTGGTCTTCAAATATATTTTTATTACTTGAATTATAAAAATGATATTTATTTAATTTTTAGTTGAGACGACCAGCAAAGAAACTTCTTACAATTCTAAAATGTTAAAACTCGTCGTCTTTTGCTCTTTGTAAAAGATTATCTGGGAGGGATTTTTTAGTTTTAGCTCCTAATTTTTTTAATGATTCTACACGATTGATCAAATTACCTTTACCGTCAGATAATTTATTCATGGCTGATTTATAGCTTTCTTGTGAAGAATTAATTTGTTTACCAACCTTTAGTAAATCTTGAACCAGACCTTCAAACTTATCGTAAAGAGCTCCAGCTTGACGAGCAATTTCCAGAACATTTCTTTTTTGATCTTCTTGTTTCCATATGGAGGCAACCGTTGATAATGTTGCCAATAGGGTAGTGGTTGATACCAAAACAACATTCCTGTCTAATGCTTCAAGATATATGCTACTATCATTCTGTAGAGCTAGCATTAGTGCAGGTTCAATGGGTACAAACATCAAAACATAATCCGGACTGTTAATGCTATAAAGCTCAGTATAATTCTTACTACTTAAATCTTTAATATGCTTTTTAACACTTTGTAAATGCTTTTTTAAACCTAAAGCTTCGTCAGTGTCATTATCTGAATTAAAGAATTTTTCATAACCAATTAATGATACTTTTGAATCAATAATTAAGTGCTTATTATCGGGTAAATTAACAATAAAATCAGGTTTTTTTAGTTGATCATTATCATCTCTATACCCTCCTTGGGTTGAATAATGAATATCTTTTTGCAGGCCAGATTTTTCAAGAATTGTTTCCAATTGAAACTCACCCCAATCTCCTTGTTTTTTTGATTCGCCTTTTAAAGCTTTGGTCAAATTAATCGCATCTTTACTCATCTGCTGATTAAGATCTTTTAAGCCTTTAATTTGCTCACGTAAAGCTGATTGTTTTTCAATACTTTCTTTATGGGTTTCATCAACTTTTTTCTCAAAAGATTGTATTTTCTCTTGTAATGGATTTAAGATTTGTTCTATATTTTCTTTATTTTTAGCCGTAAATTTTACAGATTTTTCTTCCAATATCTTACTTGCAAGTATTTCAAAATCTTTACTAAATTTTTCTTGTAAATTTTCAACTTCAATTTTGTGTTCTTTTAATTTAAGTTGTAAATTATTTATCTCAGATTCTTTTTTAGTTAATTCAATATTTATAAATTCTTTTTCATTTCTAATCAAATCCATATTCTTTTGCAATTCAATAATTGAATTCTCTTTGCTTAGTTTTTCATTTAAAATGGAATTGTTTCTTTCATTTAAAGTTGAAGTCTCCTTTTCAAATTTTAGTTTCGTATAGAAATATGCTAATACAATTCCAATAATTAAAGCTGTTGCAGGTAAGATGTAGATTAAATAATTTGACATTTATTTTAATTAAAAGTGATTAATTGATATCCTTCGGTTTGATAATGAACTAAAGCAGTTAAAGCTGATAATGACATTTTTACATTTTTAGATAGATCCGTTCTTTTATAACCCTTATGTGCAAATGATTGCCCGCAAACATAAACTTTAATGTTAGCTTTATCAAGAGCTTTTATGAGTTTAGTATTCGGGT
>DAOVTF010000131.1 GCA_030633225.1 Flavobacteriaceae bacterium | reverse complement strand
GTAAGTATCAATCATTTTAATACACTTTTAAACTTTTTAAGAGGAAGTAAAACTTTTGGAGAAAGCCATAATTTAAAGAAAATGATAGATAATAATATGACGGATCCCTATCTACAGAAAATTAAAGATTAGCAAAAAAATATAATTGTAACTGTGTCAAATTTAACTTTAAATCAAGTGGAGTTTAAATCAATTAATGATTGTAGTTCTAACGACTTTAGAGATTGGATGTGGGCATCAAGCAACTTTGTGCCATTTATGAGTTTGTTAGTGAAAAATAATTTTGAATATGCTGATGGTGGATTTGCTAATTTGGTTCCCATAGAAGAAGCAATTAGGCAAGGAGCTACTGAAATTGACGCGATTATTTTAGAAACAGAAGTTAATCAACTAAATAGAATGCACACTAAAAATCCGTTTAGCTTAATAACTAACCTATTTGAATTTATGCAAATATATATTGAAAAACATAATATCTCAATTGGTAAAATAACCGCTAAACATAAAAATGTAAAACTAAATTTATTCTATACACCAACTGTTTTAACTACAAACTCATTGATTTTTGAAAAAGAAAAAATGCGACAATGGTGGAATGATGGTTTTAACCATGCAAAAGCAAAAGATTATAATAAATGAATTATTATTAATTTATTATTGCATTTTTAAAATATATAATTACATTTGTAGTAATTTTTTAAAGGAATGAAAAAAATTACATTACATCATCATCATATTCATATTTGCACTCAAGCGAACTGATAATGTATTGATTAAATGTCAAAATATTTAAAAACCCGTTTGAGTAATTCAAACGGGTTTTTTTATACCTAATGATTTGCTCAAATAAATCCCAATTAATAATGAATAAATTAAAAATTGCAATTCAAAAATCAGGTAGATTAAATGAAGATTCCTTAAAAATTTTAAAAGAATGCGGAATTTCGATAAGTAATGGTTTAGACCAGTTAAAGGCTACTGTTCCAAATTTCCCTATGGAAATTATGTACTTAAGAAATAGCGATATCCCTCAATATCTAAAAGATGGTGTGGTTGATATTGCTATTATTGGTGAAAATGTTTTGATTGAAAAAGGAAATTCCATCAGTATTTTAGAAAAATTAAATTTTTCAAAATGTAAGGTATCTATTGCAGCACCTGAAAATTTTGAATATAAGTCGATTAAGGATTTAGAAGGAAAAAAAATAGCAACTTCTTATCCAAATACTTTAAATGCATATTTAAAAGATAAAGGTGTAACTGCCGATTTACACCAAATTTCAGGCTCTGTAGAAATTGCACCCAATATTGGTTTAGCCGATGCAATTTGCGATATTGTTAGTAGTGGTAGCACTTTGTTTAAAAACAATTTAAAAGAAGTAGAAGTGATGTTTCAATCGCAAGCAGTTTTAGCAGTTTCACCACTATTATCTAAAAATAAAGAAGGAACATTGAAGAGGCTTCGATTTAGAATTCAATCTGTTTTAAAGGCTCGAAAATCTAGATATATTTTGATGAATGCTCCAAATGAAAAAATTAACGCTATAATCAAGGTTTTGCCAGGTATGCGGAGTCCAACTGTTTTACCTTTAGCAGAAGAAGGGTGGAGTTCTATTCATACAGTAATCGAAAAGGATAAATTTTGGGACGTAATTGATGAGCTAAAAATAATGGGAGCAGAAGGTATTTTAGTGGTTCCGATTGAAAAAATGGTAATATAAAATATTTGAATTATGCAAAAGATAATCAACCCATCAAAAGAAAAATGGTCAGAAATATTAAAAAGACCAATTCAAACATTTGAACAAATTGAAAAAACTGTAAATTATATTTTTAAAGACGTACAGTTGCATGGAGATAAAGCTGTTAAAAAATACGCTAAAAAATATGATAAAGTTATATTGAACGAATTGCTTGTGTCTGAAAAAGAGATTTATGATGCCATTGATAAAGTGCCAAACAATTTAAAAACGGCCATTCAATTGGCAAAATCAAATATTGAAAAATTTCACCAAGCACAAGTAACAAAACCAGTTAAAGTACAAACAATTCAAGGTGTAAATTGTTGGCAAGAAAAAAGAGCTATTCAAAAAGTTGGATTATATATTCCAGGAGGGACAGCCCCTTTATTTTCAACTATTTTGATGTTGGCAATTCCAGCTAAGATTGCAGGATGTGAAGAAGTTATTTTATGTACACCTACTAATAAGTCTGGGACAATAAATGAAGCTATTTTATATACTGCAAACTTATGTGGTGTAACCAAAATATTTAAAGTAGGGGGTATTCAGGCAATTGCAGCGATGACATTTGGTATAGAATCTATACCCAAGGTTTATAAAATATTAGGACCTGGTAATCAATTTGTAACAATTGCTAAACAAATGTCAACAAAGTATGGCATTGCTATTGACTTGCCAGCAGGACCAAGTGAACTATTGGTTTTTGCTGATAATACTGCTAATCCTAGTTTTGTTGCATCCGATTTATTATCACAGGCAGAGCATGGTGAAGATAGTCAAGTTATTTTAGTTTCAACTTCAAAAAGTATGATTGAAAAAGTAGCTTTAGAAGTAGAAAATCAAATTGAACTTTTACCTAGAAAAGCAATTACTTCAAAAGCCATTGAAAATTCTAAATTAATTTATTGTGAGAATGATGATCTAGCTATTCAATTAATTGATGAATATGCACCCGAACATTTTATTATTTGTACTGAAAATGAAGAATTTTATGTAGATAATATTCGAAATGCAGGCTCAGTATTTATTGGTAATTATACACCTGAAAGTGCTGGAGATTACGCATCGGGAACCAATCATACTTTACCAACCAATGGTTTTGCAAAAAATTATAGTGGTGTAAATCTTGATACTTTTTTAAAAGCAATTACCTTTCAAAAAATCACCAAAAAAGGGTTACAAAACATTGGAGCTTCCATTGAAATTTTGGCTGAAGCAGAGGGTTTAGAAGCTCATAAAAATGCGGTTACATTACGATTAAAATCTATAAACAAAAACTAATGTCACAAACAAAACAAAAAAATGATATTTTAAATTTAGTTAGACCTTCGGTTATAGAACTTAAACCTTATGCGTCTGCAAAAGAAGAGTTTAAAGATTTCAATAAGGATATGATTTTTTTAGATGCTAATGAAAACCCATATGAAACTGAATGGAATAGGTATCCTGACCCTAATCAAAATAAGCTAAAAAAGGTTATATCAAAAATTAAAGGAATAGATTCCAAAAACATTTTTTTAGGCAATGGAAGTGATGAAATTCTAGATATGGTTTTTCGCGTATTTTGTGAACCTAGTTTCGACAATATAATCATCAATACGCCAACCTTTGGCATGTACAAAGTATTATCAGATATTAATAATGTGACTTGTAAAAAAGTGTTGTTAAAAAATGATTTTCAGTTAGATATAAAAAAAATAATAGAAAGTGTTGATGAACGAACGAAGGTTTTATTTATTTGCTCACCTAATAATCCAACAGGTAATCTAATTAAAAAAGAAGACATTTTAACTTTACTAAATAACTTAAATGTAATAATAGTAATTGATGAAGCTTATATTGATTTTACATTTGCCGAAAGTTTGTTGAATGAAGTAAATACTTATAAAAATCTAATTGTTACTCAAACACTTTCAAAAGCTTATGGAATGGCTGGGTTACGATTAGGAATATGTTATGCTAATGAACTTATTATAGAGCTTTTAAAAAAAATAAAAATGCCTTATAATGTGAATATTTTAACACAAATCAATACAATTAAATATTTAGAAGATAATACTACTATTCAAAATAGAATTACAAAAATCATTCGGAATAAATCAAAACTAAGAGAGGACTTAGAGAAAATTGAATTTGTTGTAAAAATATATAATTCTGATACTAACTTTTTTTTGGTTCAAGTAGATGATGCAAATAAACGCTATAAACAATTACTTGATAAAGGAATTATTGTAAGAAATAGAACCAATGAACCTCTATGTGAAAATTGTTTGCGTATAACCGTTGGAACTAATGAAGAAAACACACAATTGATTAAAGCATTTAATAAACTAAACACATGAAAAAAGTATTATTTATAGATAGAGATGGAACTCTGATTAGAGAAACAGAAGATGAACAAATAGATAGCTTTGATAAACTTATATTTTACCCCAAGGCCCTACTTTATATGTCAAAAATTGCAAATGAACTTGATTTTTCGTTAGTTATGATTACTAATCAAGATGGTTTAGGAACAAAGGTTTTTCCAGAGAACACTTTTTGGCCAGTTCATGACTTTATTATTAAAACATTTGAAAATGAGGATGTTGTTTTTGATAAACAATTTATTGATAGAAGTTTTGCCAAAGACAATTCACCAAACCGAAAACCTAATACAGGTTTATTAAATAAATATTTTACAACGGATTATGATTTACAAAAATCATTTGTAATTGGTGATAGACTTACCGATATGGAATTGGCTAAAAATTTGAATTCTAAGGGAATTTTCATCAACGACAATACAAATCTAGGGTCAGATGAAATTAGCATAGATCAAATAAAATTAGATGAATTTATAGCTTTAGAAACCAACGATTGGCAAAAGATTTATGAGTTTTTAAAACTAGAAAGTAGAGTTGTTCAAATTAAACGTAAAACTAATGAAACAGATATTTTTATTAAATTGAATTTAGATGGTACGGGTAAAGGAAATATTGATACAGGTATACGCTTTTTTGACCATATGTTAGATCAAATCGCACGCCATGGTAACTTGGATCTAACTATTAAAGTTAAAGGTGATTTAGATGTAGATGAACACCATACTGTTGAAGATACGGCTATTGCATTAGGTGAAGTTTTTGCCAAGGCTTTAGGAAATAAGTTAGGAATTGAACGATATGGTTTTACATTGCCAATGGATGATTGCTTGGCACAAGTAGCCATAGATTTTGGCGGTAGAAATTGGTTGGTTTGGGATGCCGAATTTAAACGTGAAAAAATTGGTAAAATGTCAACAGAAATGTTCTTTCACTTTTTTAAATCTTTTACCGATGGAGCAAAAGCAAATTTAAATATCAAAGCAGAAGGTAATAATGAACATCATAAAATTGAAGCTATATTTAAAGCATTTGCAAAAGCAATTAAGGTAGCTGTTAAGCGTGATACTGATAAAATGATTTTACCAAGTACCAAAGGGGTTTTGTAAATATCTGTTGAGTTTAATCTTTTCGCTTTCGCGGAATTACAGAAACATTAAAAATGAAAATAGTAATAATAGATTACGGTGCAGGTAATATTAAGTCTATCCAATTTGCGTTGCAAAGATTGGGTTACAAGGCTGTTCTGTCTCATGATATTAATGAGATTGAATCTGCTGATAAGGTAATTTTCCCTGGGGTTGGAGAGGCAGGTAGCGCTATGATCAAGTTGAAAAATACAGGATTAGATCAATTAATTCCTAAATTAAAACAACCAGTCTTAGGAATTTGCTTAGGTATGCAATTGTTGTGCAAGCACTCCGAAGAAGGTAATACAACTGGTTTAAATATTTTTGATGTTACAGTGGAAAAATTCCCAAAGGGAGAAAAAGTTCCGCAAATTGGTTGGAATCAAATTGAAAATTTAAAAGGAGAGTTATTTAAAGGAATTAAAAAGCAAGAGAATATGTATTTAGTGCACAGTTATTATGCTCCAATAAATGAATTTACCATTGCAACAACAAATTATGGTTTTGATTATTGTACAGCTTTGCAAAAAGATAATTTTTATGGGGTACAATTTCACCCAGAAAAAAGTAGTGCAGCTGGCGAGCAGATTTTAAGCAATTTTTTAAGTTTAAATAGTTAAACAAAAAAGCATGAGAATTATACCGGCTATAGATATTATTGATGGCAAATGTGTACGTTTATCTAAAGGTGATTATGCAACAAAAATCATATATAATGAAAATCCTTTAGAGGCTGCTAAAGAGTTTGAAGATCATGGTATTAAATATTTACATTTGGTAGATTTAGATGGAGCTAAATCACATAAAATAATCAACCATAATATATTAGAAAAGATCGCAAATCAAACCAATTTATCTATTGATTTTGGAGGTGGTTTAAAATCGGATGAGGATGTTAAAATCGCTTTTAATTCTGGTGCAAACCAAATTACTGGAGGCAGTATTGCAATAAAAAAACCAAATTTATTTAACC
>DAOVTF010000273.1 GCA_030633225.1 Flavobacteriaceae bacterium | reverse complement strand
TCACAAGGAGAGAAGCGTGAAAGACTCGATAATCTCAAGTATTGAAGCAATATAATCATGCTAGATTGCCACGCTTCATTTCATTACGCTCGCAAAGACGATGCTACATAATTGAAACAACAACCATTACGTTTTCACGAGGAACGAAGCATGAGTGACGTGGTGATCTCATGTAAGTTGAGTAATTAATAAGAGATTGCCACGTTCCATTTCATTCCACTTGCAATGACGTTGCACCATTATGAAAGGTAATAGAACATAGCAAGCTCTTCATTTATCTTGGCTGATAATCCAAATCTAATCCTAACATTCCTTTTGCTAATATCTCTCTGGTTAAATAACCATTTGAAGGGTGTATTTTACCCAATCGTGCATCACGGAATAATCTTTCAAAACCTGATTTTCTAGAAATTCCATAACCACCCATAATATCCATTGCTCTATCAACAATTCTCCATGAACCTTCAACCGCATGACATTTAGTTGCAACAATTTTTACTCCCCAAGCATGACCATAATCCTTACCTTGACTCCATTCTCTAGCTGTAGTATCCAAATGCGGACCAATCCCTTCTAATTCGAGAATGATTTCAGAAACATCATGTTGAATTCCAGAATGATATGCCATCGATGGTCTATCTAATGATATTGACTTCTTCTTTGGTAAATTTTCTAAAACCATATCCACAGCTCGTTGAGCTAATCCATAATATACATTTGCAAATCCTAATAAGCCCCAGGCAAATATTCCTAAAATAAAACCATCCATTCCTTTAAATCCGGTTGGTAGCTTTCTTACAATGTATTTATCCGGAATAAAAACACCATTTAAGATTGTATCGTCCGATCTAGTAGCTCTCATTCCCATCACATCATCCCAAGTTTTTTTAATTTCATAGTTTTCAGAATCTCTAGGCATATAAGCATGAATTACCATTGGATTGTCAGGGTCACTGTTATCCAAACCATGTAATCCCAAATAATCCCAAACAGGAGTTAAACTACCAAACATTTTATGACCGGTAAATTTATATCCTCCTTCTACTTTCTCGGCTTTAGTCGTCGAATTTAATACAGGTAAATCATTTCCGGATTCACCATGGCCTGCTGCAAATACTTTTCCTTTACCGGCTTCCTTTAATAACCATTCCATAGATTTATCACCATTTCTCCACAGATCCGAACTTAAACCTGCCCAATAAACATGCATATTTAAACCTAGTGCTGTTGGAGCAGCATGATAAGCAAGCTTTCTTGTTAATTCACTACATTCGGATAAATTCATTCCATATCCTCCAAATTCTTCTGGAACAGAAACCAATAGATATCCTACAGCTTTAAGTTCATCAAAATCTTCTTGAAAAAAAAGATTATTTGCATCATAATGTGCAGCTCGTTCTTGGCAGTTCTTAAAAACTTTTTCTAAATTTTTTAAAAGTTCTTCTTTTTTTGTTGTTGTTTGTAACATAATTGAGATTTTTAGTTAATAGAATTTAAATTACATCCAAATGAATGTTTATAGTTTAGAGAATCAAGATTCCAATTTGTTTTATTCAAAGTTAGCAAGTAATTCAAATATCAAATTGTATTATTATGTCAAATAATAGCAGTATTCTTTCAGTTTCAATATTATTCAATACTTAATTGCTTAAATATCATCTAAAATTGTCTTATAATATTCTGAAGGCAGGATACCATAAAATTTTTGAAAACATTTTGAAAAATAAGACAGACTGTTAAAACCTGTTTCAAAAGCAATTTGAGAAATATTTCCTTTTTGTTTGGTCATTAGATTTAATGCCTGAGCTAAACGATATTCCCTTAAAAAATTATTGGGTGATTTACCGGTTAAAACTTTAAGTTTTCTGTATAACTGCGAATTACTTTGACCTAAAACTTTATTAAAATCATCAACTTTTAACAATGGATTGTTATATTTCTCTTCTATAAAATCCATAAAATGGGTAAGAAAAAATTCCTCATCTGAGTTTAAAGAAGTAATAAACTTCAGCTTAGAAGAATCTTTCATACTTTCATCCATATATAATTGTCTTACTAGTGATGAAATTACAACATCACCTATAACCACTTTGCAAAGTCTTTTGGCAAGAATAATGGTATCTTCAAATATTTTTTCCCCATTAGCAACTGGATCTCCTGCATTTAAGCCAATTTTTAAATTGTTAGTTGTAGAGATTTTATTATTTACCAATTCAATTGCGCAATCAACAGCTTTTCTTACTGAAACAAATGACACCAATAAGGATTGGTTATTCTTTTTTACAATATTTCCTTCAAAACTTGAAATGCTATTTTTAATAATCTCAATGGAATCAGAAAGGTATGAATCATCATTTGTATTTTTTTTATATTCAACATCAACTGATTTTATAACCATCAATGTTCTAAAAGCAGAATCAACAAATTCAAAATCAGAATCCTTTGTAATTTGCGGATCTTTTAACCTCCCTAAAAACGAATCTACTAACTTGTCATCAACTTCAATTATTTTTGTAGGAATTCCACCATGTGCCTTATCATGCATTTCTACTAGAGCTTCCTTATTTGGGGCTTCTATTAAACAAAATCCAGCATTTCTATTTTCATCAAACCAATAGGTCAGGCCTTTGCACCCAAATTCATGTTCAATTTCTAAATCTGCTTGATGAATTCCTGCAACATGTTCTGCTGTAACCACATCAGGTAAATCATGGCGATCCATATATATTGGCATAGAAGTATAAATTTAATAATTAGTGTAATAATTGTTACTAAGTTAACACAATAATTATAAATATCAAAAAAAGAAAATTATTTAGGTTTAAAAATAGAGCAAACTATGATGTATATAGACCATAAAAAAACCGTCTGATGAAAATCATCAGACGGTTTTTGGGGGTTAATATATTTTGATTTAAAAATCCCTGGAAACTTGTAAATAATTGTTTTCTCTTGATTTAATTATATATTTTTATTGGTTTTAAAATTTTGATTTGTTCTATTTTCAAAGATGAAAAAGAACCAAAAAATCTTTTCCTGAACGAGGGGTTTGCAAAGCAACGCCCACTGTAATCCTGATAATTATAGAAACATGTCATATTTATCAAAGCCCCTTTA
>DAOVTF010000100.1 GCA_030633225.1 Flavobacteriaceae bacterium | reverse complement strand
TGGTTGGCATAATAAATATAGAGTTAGCAGTTTTCAATTTTGAGAATTGCTAATTTATTAGTATGTATCCCAGAATTCTCTTTTTTTATTGAGTTCTTTTTCACTTTTATGATAATCTTCAACTTGATTTACTTTTAAAAATGATTGGTGCTGCTCAATGGCGTACTCTATTTTTTTAACAATATCAGCAACTGAATCATTTTCATAGTCAATATCAAGAGGTTCTTTGATTACCATTGATTGTAGTATCCCTCTTTTTTTGATCATTAAGCCTTTTTTATCAAATGAACGTCTAAAACCATCAATTACTATTGGAATAACTGTAGGTTTGTTTTCGCGAATAATATGGGCAGTACCTCTTCTAATAGGTTTAAAGGGAGTTGTAGTTCCTTGTGGAAAAGTGATGACCCAACCATCTTGTAGTGCTTTGCTTATATTAGAAACATCAGAAAGCTTTACTTGTTTTTTTACATCTTTACCTTTTTCTCTCCAAGTTCTTTGAATTGAAATTGCGCCACCATAAGCCATAATCTTTGGTAACAATCCGGAACGCATTGTTTCTTTTGCAGCTACAAAATAAATATTCATTTTTGGTCGCCATAGATATCCAATATCTTTAATATTATCAACTCTTCCGCTAAGAGCAGCATTAAAAACGTGTATCATTGCAGCTACATCAGCAAAATAAGTTTGGTGATTGGCAACAAATAAGACGTTATTATGAGGTAAGTCACGAATTATCTCTGAACCTTCAATATGCAATTCGTTAAAACCACGATATCTTCTGTGAGAAATCAATCCCAAGATTTGAATTAATGATTTTTTTAGAAATAAATTATTTCCAAAAACATCTCGATTAAATATTGCCATTGTTGATTATTTGCACCGCAAACATAAAAAATATATTGATTATAATGATTTAAGTAAGTCTTTAATTTCACTTAACATCATTGCTGTAGCTCCCCAAACTGTATAATTATTTAGTTTAAAGCAGGGTACATCAATATTTTTCATATAGCTTGTTGATAGATTTTTTGTTGTTAGTGTTTTTTCTTCTAAAAGATCTGATAATTTGACCTCAATAATTTTTTCTACTTCATGATTATGATTAAAATTTGGCGTTTCCATTAACACACCTAAATAAGGTCTTACTATAAAATTACTTGGTGGAATAAAGGTGTCACTTAATTGTTTTTTAATATGAACTTCATTACTATTAATACCAACTTCTTCATAAGTTTCACGGAGTGCAGTATATTCTAAGTCTTTATCAAATAATTCAAATTTACCTCCGGGAAAACCAATTTGTGAAGCGTGGGTGCCATTATAATTGGCTCTTAAAATTAATAAAAAAAAAGTTTCATTATTAACTTTTGGATAAAAAAGAGCTAAAACAGCAGCTTTTTTAGGTTGCATTTTATCAATATTTTGTTGATTAAACAACTTTCTTTCTTTAGGAATCATTTTTAAATGAGAATTTAAGCCTCCAAGTTCCGCTTGATCTAACTTTGAAATTAATGATAAAAACGATTCAAATTCCATTTAATACTTTATTTTTACAAGACACAAATTTACGATTTATCTTTAATTTCATTATTAACTAATTAAAATGAAAAAAGCATTAAAAATATTTTTTTACAGTTTTATTATTCTCTTGATCATTTATTACTTAGTTACATTATTTGTACCTCAAATTTTTGATAAGAAACATAATACTATTAGAGAAAAAGCTCCATATACTGTTTCGACAAATGCGCAAAATGTATATAATAAGATAAATTTTGTTGCCGATATGCACTGTGATGCATTATTATGGAAACGAGACTTACTAAAAGATAATGATTTTGGGCAGGTTGATATTCCTAAAATGTTAAAAGCAAATGTTGATATTCAAGCTTTTACGATAGTTACTAAATCACCTAAAGGTCAGAATTTTGACAAAAACACAGGAAGTTCGGATAACATTTCTGCTTTATACTTTGTTCAAGGAAGACCAACTTCTAGTTTGACCAAAAGAACTATTTCTCAATGTGAAGATTTATTTCAATTTGCGAAAAAATCCAATGGAGAGTTTAGAGTAATTACGACTTCAAAGGAGTTAAAATGTTATATTTCAGATAAAAAGGACGATCAAAATATGACGGCTGGATTTCTTGGAGTGGAAGGTGCTCATGCTTTAGATGGTAAATTAGATAACGTAAAAGTATTGTTTGATAATGGAGTTAGAATGATGGGGCCAACTCATTTTTTTGACAATAAACTTGGCGGGTCAGCACATGGTGTTTCTAGTGAAGGATTGACAAAATTTGGTAAAGATGTAATTAAAAAAATGGTTGAATTGAATATGATAATTGATGTAGCTCACAGTTCACCACAAATAATTGATGATATTTTTTCAATAACGAATAAGCCAATTGTTTCATCGCATACTGGGGTTAAAGGAACTTGCGATAATGTGAGAAACCTATCCGATAAACATATAAAAGCAATAGCAAATTCTGATGGTTTAATTAGTATTGCCATGTTTGAACAAGCAGTTTGTGGAACAGACGCTGCCGCAACAGCTCAAGCTATTAAGTATACAGCTAATTTGGTTGGAGTTGATTATGTGGCTTTAGGATCTGATTTTGACGGATCGGTTATAACTCCATTTGATATTACAGGATTACCATTAATTGTTGAAGAACTATTAAAACTTGATTTTACAGAAGATGATATTCAAAAAATAATGGGTGGAAATGTGAAAAGGTTTTTGCTAAATAATTTACCTTAAATTGTTAAGAAAGTAGATTTATATCGTCTCTTGATTTAATATTTTTAGTAAATGACAATAAAAATAAATAAATGAAAATAGGAATTGTTTGCTATCCAACTTATGGAGGTAGTGGTGTTTTGGCAACCGAATTAGGTATGGCATTATCGCATAATGGTCACAATGTACATTTTATAACTTCGCATCAACCGGTTCGATTAGAATTTCTAAACTCTAATTTACATTTTCATGAGGTATTTATTGAAGATTACCCCTTATTTAGGTATCAACCTTATGAACTTGCACTATCCAGTAAATTAGTTGAAGTTGTAGAAAAATATAAATTAGATATTTTACATGTTCACTATGCAATACCACATGCTTACGCAGCCTATATGGCAAAGCAAATGCTAGAACAAAAAGGGATAAAAATTCCAATAGTAACAACTTTACATGGAACAGACATTACTTTGGTTGGCAGTCACCCAGTTTATAAAGCTGCTGTAGAATTTAGTATCAATAATTCAGATATTGTTACTACAGTTTCAGAAAGCTTAAGAAGCGATACTTTGCGTTTGTTTACTATTTATAATAGAATTGAAGTAATATATAATTTTATTGATTTTGATAAACAGAAAGATTGGGAAGACGAAGATTGTTTAAGAGAAACCTTAGCAAATAATAATGAAAGAATTATAACTCATGTAAGTAATTTCAGACCGGTAAAGAGGGTTTTAGATGTGATTAAAATTTTTCATAAAATTCAAGAAAAGATTCCTAGTAAATTGTTGATGGTTGGCGATGGTCCTGATCGGGAAAAAGCTGAAACTTTAGCTAAAGAATATGGTATTAAAAATAAAATACTATTCTTAGGTAAAAGTGATGAAGTAAGAAAGATCTTATGCTTGAGTGATTTGTTTTTACTGCCATCAGAAACAGAAAGTTTTGGATTGGCAGCCTTAGAGGCTATGGCCGCCAGAAATGCTGTAATTTCAACCAATACAGGTGGTTTGCCTGAAGTAAATTTACATGGTAAAACAGGTTTTTTAAGTAATGTTGGTGATGTTGAAGATATGGCTAAAAATGCTGTTTATCTTTTAGAAAATGAAGAAAGATTGGACAAATTTAAAGATAAAGCTTATTCATTTGCTCAAGAATTTTCTATTGAGAAAATTCTACCCAAATATGAACGATTATATAACTTGGTATTAAAATAGCATTATTAATTGAATTTTATGAATGGTTTAAATAAATCGAGAATAGTAATAGGTTTCTTAGCTTTTTTGATGGTTATAAAACTATCTGCTCAAGATATTACAGGGAGTTGGAATGGAGTGTTAAAAGTGCAATCTGTTGAAATTCCGGTAGTATTTAATATTTTAAAAGATAATAATGTTTACAAATCTACTATGGATAGTCCTTCTCAAGGAGCAATGGGTTTGCCAACTGATAAAACTATTTTTGAAAACAATGTTTTAAGAATAGAAATGAGTAGCTTAGGTGTGGTTTATGAAGGAACTTATGAAGATAAATTAATTAAGGGTGTATTTACACAGGGAGGTTTACCAATTCCTTTAGAATTAACTAAAGGAAAATATGTGCAAAAAGTAAAATCCCAAGAGCCTTCAAAACCTTATCCGTATCTATCAGAAGAAGTATTTTTTGAAAACCCAAAGGCTGGAAATATTAAATTGGCAGGAACTTTAACTATTCCAAAAGGAGTAAACAACCCACCTGTAGTGATTTTGATTTCAGGTTCTGGAGCTCAAAATAGAGATGAAGAAATTCTAGGTCATAAACCTTTCTTGATTTTATCAGATCATCTTACAAAAAAAGGAGTGGCAGTATTGAGATATGATGATCGGGGAGTTTCAAAATCCGAAGGTGATTTTAGTATTGCTACAAGTTATGATTTTGCTGATGATGTAGAAGCGGCAGTTTCTTACTTGAAAACCAGAAAAGATGTGGTTGATATTGATAAAATTGGACTTATAGGTCATAGCGAAGGAGGATTGATTGCTCCAATTGTAGCCTCTAGAAATAAAAATATTTCTTTTATTGTTTTATTGGCAGGACCTGGTATTACAGGTAAAGAAATTTTATTGACACAAACACGAAAAGCTTTTGAGTTAAATGGTGTTGATGCTGAAAGTATTCAATTAAATGAAAAATACTCCAAAAAAATATATGATGCTTGTTTGGACTATAAAGGTGAAAATTCTAAAAATGAAATTATTGCTATACTTAATGAAATGAAAAATAATTCTTCTGAAACGCTAAAAGATCAATTAACAGAAGAAGTTTTTCAACAGAAAATAAAAACAATTACTTCGCCATGGATGTTAACTTTTATAAAATTTGATCCAAAAGAATATTTGAGTAAAGTGACTTGTCCGGTTTTGGCAATTAACGGTGAAAAAGATTCTCAAGTATTACCAAAAATAAATCTTAGCGGTATAGAAAATGGATTAAATATAGCAAACAATAAAGATATTACAATTGAAGAATTAAAAGATTTAAATCATTTGTTTCAAACTTCAAAAACCGGTAGTTTTAATGAATATGCTAGTAATAAAGAGACTTTTTCACCGGTAGCATTAAACCTTATTTCTGATTGGATCAATGCAAGGTTTTAATAATAATAATTATTGTAAGTAATATTTTAACCCTTCAATTATTAAATCATTATCAACTTGAACGTCAATTTTACAATTTTCCATTTGATTAAGAAGAACAAAATTTACTTTTCCATTTACATTTTTCTTGTCAAATTTCATCAATTCAATTATTGGGCTAAAGTCTGAATTTTGCATTAATACTTTGCCATAAAAGTTATGGACAAAAGTTTTTAATTCTTCAGTATTCCTCATTGGAAAATCAAATAATTGTGAAGAATAATACAATTCGATAACCATTCCAATAGCAATTGCTTCACCGTGAGTTAAGATGTTTTTATCTTTATTTTCTAAAAAATAGGATTCAATGGCATGGCCTATTGTATGACCAAAATTTAAGGTTTTTCTTAAATTTTCTTCTTTTGGATCTTTAAGAACAACATTGTTTTTAATTTCAATAGAATGATAAACCAATTTGCCAATTAAATCGAAATCAATTGATTTCATTGGTTTAATTTTGTCCCAAATTTTTGTATCAAATGTGAATCCATATTTAATAATTTCGGCTAAACCAGATTTCATTTCTCTTTCAGAAACTGTAGTCAAATAATTTGTATCAATTAAAACCATTTCTGGGTTGCTAAACAGACCAATCTGATTTTTTAAAACTCCAAGATCAATTCCTGTTTTCCCTCCAACAGAAGCATCGACCATACTTAATAGGGTAGTTGGAATATTTATGAATTTAATTCCCCTTTTAAATGTTGAGGCAACAAAACCACCCATGTCGGTAATTACACCACCACCTAAATTGATAAGTATACTTTTTCTATCGGCACCCATATCAGTCAAAGTGTTCCATAGAGAATTACATGTATCTATATTTTTATGTTTTTCACCTGAAGGGATCTCAATAATTTCAAATGGAATTGTGCTACTAACCTTATCCAAAAAATAAGGTAAACATTGATGTTTTGTATTATTATCAACTAAAATAAATAGTTTTGAATGAAAATTTTCATTTATATATTTCTGAAATGAAGTATAAGCATTTTCTTGAAAATGAACATAATAATTAGTTGATAAAATAGACTCCATAAATTTGGTTTTGTTTGCAAATAACGGTCAAATATTTGAATAAAATAAATGAGTCTTATTATCTTTGATAAAAAATTAATTCGATGAAAAACCTATTTAATAATACCGAAGTTGCTTTTGCATTAAAATCAGATTCTCAACTAGAAAGAGCTTATTTTTTATTTAGAATGATTAAGAGTGAGCCCTTAGTTAGAATTGGAACAGCTGCAACTAAATTTGCACTAAAATCGCACCTACCAGTTGAAGGGTTAATTCGTTCAACTGTATTTGATCACTTTTGTGGAGGCGTTACCGAAGAGGATTGTATGACTACAATTGACAAAATGTATACCAAAAATGTACATTCAGTTTTAGATTATTCTGTAGAAGGAAAAGAAGATGAAGAACAATTTGAAAATGCCAAAGAAAAGACATTAAAGATTATCAATTTTGTAGAAGAGAAGGATGCTATTCCTTTTTCAGTTTTTAAACCAACTGGTTTTGGTAGAATAAAAATATATCAAAAAATAACAGAAAAGAAGAAACTAACTTCATCTGAACAAGAAGAATGGGGTAGAATTGTTGCCCGTTATGAAGCAGTTGCCAAGGCTTCGTTCGATAAAAATATTCCGCTATTAATTGATGCTGAAGAAAGCTGGATGCAAACTGCTGCTGA
>DAOVTF010000094.1 GCA_030633225.1 Flavobacteriaceae bacterium | reverse complement strand
ATTCCTAAACCAACCGCACTTATCAAGCCTGCGATTAACTTTTTCTTTAAAGGTGTTACTTCCAGCTCTAATTCAATATGATGTACGAGTAATACCGAAAATATAATCAAAACGATTACTCCACCACCATAAACTGTTAGTTGTATAGCTCCTAAAAAACTGTAATCTACCAAAAAGTAGATACCGGAAATTGCTATCAACACGAATAACAAATAAATAACTGCTCTTAAAATCTTACGGCTTGAAACTGATGCAATCGCAAAGACTACTACCAAAGCAGATAAAATATAAAATAAAATTGTTTCCATAATATTAATCTTCAATTCCAGCTTTTACTTTTGAACCTGGTTGGTTCAATACTTTTGTTAAATATTTTCTATCATATACAGAATTCTCATAATTCTGAGCCCAAACTATAGCATCTGTAGGACAAGCTTCTATACATAAACCACACATTGTACACATACTTAAATGATAAATATGTTTATCAATCATTTTCTTTTTCTTACCTGTTTCAGGATCAACTTGTCTATCCCACACGATTTCAATAGAACCATTGGGGCAAGCTATTTCACATTTTTGACAACCTGTACAATGGTGTTCGTTATGATCATCGTGTGGCATAACGACTTCACCTCTAAATCGATCAAACATTTTTAATGTTTCTCTATTGTCAGGATATTGTTGTGTAATGCTTCCTTTACGAGCTCGAATAAAATACCCACCTGTTACACTCATACCGGTAAGCAGGGTTTTTATTCCGTTATATATATCTGAAAAGTAACTCATTGTCTTGTTAAATCATTTATTATATAGTCCAGTTCAACCAAATTACAATTGCCATTAAAACTAAGTTCATTAAATTTAATGGCAATAAATATTTCCATTCTAAGGTTAACAATTGATCAACTCTTAATCGAGGAAATGTCCATCTAAACCACATCATTAATATAATGATGGTCAATACTTTTATTAAAAACCAAATTGATTCCGGAAACCAGGTGATATCATCGGTTATTCCAAAAGGTGACAACCACCCTCCAAAAAATAACACAACTGCGATGGAAGCTATAATAAACATATTGATAAACTCAGCTAAAAAGAAATAGGCAAATTTCATTCCTGAATATTCGGTATGAAAACCTGCACCCAATTCTGATTCTGCTTCTACAAGATCAAAAGGTGCTCTATTGGTTTCTGCTGTTCCTGCAATCATAAAGATCATAAATGCGATAATAGCAGGTATATGACCTTGTAAGATCAACCATCCACCGGTACGTTGAACTTCAATTATTTCTGATAATTGTAAAGAACCAGTTAATAAAACCATGGTTAACATTGATAAACCAACTGATAACTCATAACTAATGGTTTGTAAACCACTTCGCATTGCACCAATCATGGCAAATTTATTGTTACTCGACCATCCTGCTAATAAAATTCCAATCACACCTATCGATGAAATTGCAAATAAGAAAAATATACCTATATTGATATCAAAAGCTTGAAATTGTCTTGAAAAAGGAAAGATGCCAATAGCAATTAAAGCAGAAACTATAACAAAATACGGTGCTAAATTATATAAAAATTTATCAATTCTATCTGTACTTGTCAACTCTTTAGAAACTAATTTCAATGCATCTGCCATGGTCTGGAAAATTCCAAAAGGTCCTACTCTATTAGGTCCAAGTCTCAATTGAAACCATGCTGCCACTTTTCGCTCTAAAAGTACTAAATACAATCCGGCAACAGCAAATAATGCTAAATAAGCTGCTGCAACTAAAATCCATTCAGTAACAGTTGCTACTCCTTCTGGCATGATTGAAAAAAGCCAATCATGTATTGTTTTTGTTATGCTTAATGGTATGTTCATCATTAAAAAATCTTATACTATATTAACGATCAATATCAGGAATTACAAAGTCAAAAGATGCCATTGTAGCTACTAAATCAGCTATTTTTCCACCCTTAGTTATATGGTTTAAAACCGATAAATTTGAAAATCCTGATGAACGGAATTTTACTCTATACGGATTTTTAGTTCCGGTACTGTTGATATAAACACCCAACTCACCTCTTGCGGCTTCAACTCTTTGGTAAAATTCGCCTTTAGGTAATTTTATTACTGCTTTAGTTGGTGTTTTAATATCTCCTTCAGGGATATTATCGATCAACTGTTCAATGATCGACATCGATTCCCACATTTCCATTATTCTTACTTTATATCTTGCCAAAGAATCTCCTTCAGTAAATAAGGCTTCCTTAAACTCAACTCTATCATAAGCACTGTATGGGTGTGTTTTTCTAACATCACACGCAAAACCAGAACCTCTTCCTACAGGCCCAGTAGCCCCATATGATATTGCATCTTCTTTGGTTAAAACTCCTACACCTTTGGTTCGCTTTTGAAAAATTACATTCCCAGTTAACAAACGATCATATTCAGGTAATTTTGTTTTAAAATGCACTAAAAATTCTTTAACTCGATTTACAAAATTTGGATGAATATCATACATCAAACCTCCGGGAATATTATAATTCATAGTCAATCTTGCACCACAGGTTTCCTCAAAAATATCATTTATATATTCACGATCTCTAAAAGCATAAAAATAAGTAGTTAAGGCTCCCAAATCCATCCCAATAACTCCCCACCATAATTGATGAGATGCCAAACGTGTTAACTCACTTATAATAGTTCTGATCACTTTTACTCTATCAGAAACTTCTATATCTAGTCCTTTTTCAACTGCCAAACATACTGCTTCATTATTGATATGTGATGAAAGGTAATCCATCCTATCTGTCAAATGAACTATTTGTTGGTAACTATCACGTTCGCACATTTTTTCGATGGAACGATGGATATATCCAAGATCAGGATCAACATTTTTAATTATTTCACCATCAATTTTTAATAATAATCGTAACACTCCATGAGCAGCCGGGTGTTGAGGCCCCATATTAACGAAATACTCTTCCGTTTTCATATTATTTACTATCTCATTTTCAACCATGGAAATACTTATTTAATAATCATATTTGCTTCATCTACATAATCTTTCCTCAAAGGCCATCCATCCCAATCGGGAGTTAAGAAAAGTCTTTTCAAATTTGGATGATTGTTGAATTTTATACCGAAAAAATCATAAACCTCCATTTCATGGAATTCAGCAGTTCTCCATATATCACAAACCGAATCTAAGGTTGGATTTTCTCTATCGCTAGTTTTTACTTTTACAACAATTAAATGTTTGAGTTCGGTTGATTCTAAATGATAAATAACACCTAAATCACTTCCCCAATCCATTCCTGTCAAACAATATAAATAATCAAACTTTAAATCTGGATTTGTTTTCAACTGTTCACAAACTTCATGTAGTTGCCCTTTGGGAACAATAACATTTAAAAATTCAGATTCTTCAGTTGTAAATTCTAAATTTTCACCAAAGCCATTTATAATATTTTGTAAATCTTCATTTTTCATCTTACTTGATTTTGTATAACAAACTATTATTTCCCTTCATCAAATCCATCAATTGGATTTACTTTTTTACTCATATTTTCAGTTTTGATCTTTTCTTGTAACATAATCATCCCTTCTAATAATGCTTCTGGTCGTGGAGGACATCCAGGAATATAAACATCCACCGGAATAATATGATCAGCTCCTTTTACAACAGAATATGAATTATAAAAAAACGGTCCTCCTGAGATAGCACATGCTCCCATAGCAATAACATATTTAGGCTCAGCCATTTGGTCATATAATCTTCTTAATACAGGTGCCATTTTATTTACAATAGTTCCGGCAATTATGATCAAATCAGCTTGCCGTGCCGAAGGTCGTGCTACTTCAAATCCAAATCGAGAAAAATCATGTCTCGGTGCACCTGTTTGCATCATTTCAATTGCGCAACAACTTGTTCCGAAATACAAAGGCCATAACGAATTCGAACGACCCCAATTTATAACATTATCCAGAGTTGTTACAACAATATTTCCACCATTTCCTCCAGGTATTACTTTACCGGGAAAATCATCAGGAACCACTTGCTTTAACCCATCTGGCTCTATTTGTTTTAAAAAACTTTTTTTATCTACTCCCATTTTAATGCTCTTTTTTTCCAGGCATATGCCAACCCTAAACCAAGTATAAATAAAAATATAATTATTTCTACTAATGCAACTGTTCCAACTTCTTTAAAAACTACTGCCCATGGTATTAAGAATGCAACTTCTACATCAAATATTAAAAATAATATTGCAAAAAGATAATACCCAACTTTAAACTGTACCCATGTTGGACCTATAGTTTCAATACCACATTCGTAAGGTTCTCGTTTTGCAGGATTATCTGATTTATGAGAAAGTAAATTGGATAAGAAATTTGCTAAAACAATTAAAAAAACTCCTGCTATTAATAAAACTAAAATTGCTTCGTAGCCCATTGAAATAAAATCTTTAATTAAAGTGCAAAATTATTTTGAATTAAAAAAATAAAGGATGACTATTGTCATCCTTTTGTAATTATTATAATTATTTTACCTCATAAGTTTCTCCAGAGAAAAATAAATCGTCTACTTTTTTGAATTTTGAATTTTTTTGAACTTCATCAGTTAACATTTGTTCCCTTTCTTCAAAAGTATCTTCTTCAAAACTTCTTATAATTCCTGTAGCAATAGGATGTTCCATTTTTACCAACATTTGATGTAAAGTATTGTCTTCACATTTTGCATCATGAACTAAAAGATCTTCTTGAGTAATACCATCTTCACCAATTGTTACAACTTCTAACTTAAGACCGTTTAAAACAATACCTTTATCTCGATCTTTACCAAATATCATTGGTTTACCATGCTCTAAATGAATTTGTTTATCTTCTCTTATCGCTTTGTCGGTATATTGTGTAAAACAACCATCATTAAATATTACGCAATTTTGTAAAATTTCGATTAATGAAGTTCCTTTGAATTTTTCTGCTTCAATAAATAATTGAGTCATCTCTTTTGGACTATTACCTCCCAATCTCGCAAAAAATCTAGCACGTGCACCTAAAGCCAATTCACCTGGTTGAAATGGAGGCTGCGTATTACCATAAGGAGATGATTTTGTTTTTTGACCAATCAAAGAGGTTGGTGAAAACTGACCTTTAGTTAAACCGTAAATTTCATTATTAAAAAGAACGATATTTAGATCTAAGTTTCTTCTTAATACATGAATAAAATGATTTCCTCCAATTGCTAAACTATCACCATCACCTGTTGCTACCCAAACACTTAGTTTTGGATTAGCTAACTTCACGCCACTTGCAATAGCAGCTGCTCTACCATGAATTCCATGCATTCCATAAGAGTCAATGTAATATGGAAAACGAGAAGAACAACCAATACCAGATATAAAAACAATATCTTCTTTTTTCTTTCCCATTTCTGGAAGTGCTTTTTGCATTGCTCTTAAAATGACATAATCATCACATCCAGGGCACCATCTTACTTCCTGATCACTGGCAAAATCTTTAAATGTATATTTTTGTACTAATGTATCTTCCATCTTAATCTTCTTTTATTAAATTTTTAAATTTCGCAGTTAAATCTGTTACTGAAAATGGTAAGCCTTGTACCTTATTATATTGTGCAAACTCAAATTGATTATACTTTCCTCTTAATACAAATGACAACTGACCCTTGTTAAGTTCGCAAACAATGATTTTTTTAAACCTAGAAAATACTTCTTCCGTATTTTTAGGCATTGGGTTAATATAATTAAAATGTGCATGACCTACTTTATATCCTTCACTATCTAGAACCCTAACTGCTGAATGCAAACTACCATAAGTACCACCCCAACCAACTACTAATAAATCACCTTCTTTTTCGTATTCAGGAACTAAATCAGGTATATTATTCTCTACTCTCTTAACTTTTTCTGCCCTTACATTCACCATCTGTTCATGGTTTACTGAATCCATAGAAACATTTCCAGTAATTTTGTCCTTTTCTAAACCACCTACTCGATGTTCTAGTCCCGGTGTTCCCGGAACAGCCCAACTACGCGCAAGTGTATCATTATCTCTATCAAAAGGATCTGAATCTGAATTTTGATCAATTCTTCTAGTTTTGATATCCGACATATCATTAATTGATTTTATTTTCCATGGCTCTGATCCATTTGCTATATATCCATCTGTTAATAAAATAACAGGAGTCATGTGTTCTAAAGCTAGTCTTGAAGCTTCATATGCATAATCAAAACAATTTGCAGGTGTACTTGCGGCAATCACAATAATTGGACTTTCACCGTTTCTACCATACATTGCTTGCAATAAATCAGATTGTTCCGTTTTAGTTGGCATACCTGTTGAAGGACCACCTCTCTGTACATTAACTATTACCATTGGTAATTCAGTCATCATTGCCAAACCTATTGCTTCGCCTTTTAAAGCCAATCCTGGCCCTGAAGTTGTTGTAATTGCTAAATCACCTGCAAATGCAGCTCCAATAGTTGAAGTTACACCAGCAATTTCATCCTCAGCTTGAAATGCTTTTACACCAAAATGTTTGTGTTTAACCAATTCATGTAAAATATCAGTAGCAGGAGTAATTGGATAAGATCCTAAATACAATTCTAATCCGGTTTTTTCTGCAGCAGCTAAAAACCCCCATGCAGTAGCTGTATTTCCATTTACAATTCTATAGGTTCCTTTTGGCATTGTTGAAGGGGCAATAGCATAAGAATTTGGAATCAATTCTAAAGTTTCAGCATAATAATAACCAGCTTTGATTACTTTTGAATTTCCTTCAGCGATAATTGGTTTAAATTTGAATTTCTTTTTAAAGAAATCAAGTGTATGATTCATATCTCTACCATACATCCAATACACCATTCCTAAAGCAAACATATTTTTACTTCTAACAATGCTTTTATTGTCTAAACCTAAATCTTTAAGTGATTCTTTTGTTAGAGATGTCATAGCGACTTCTATAACTCGATAATTATCTAAGCTACCATCCTCTAAAGGATTAGTTTCATATTCAGCTTTTTGCAAATTCTTCTTTGTAAAAGAATCGGTATCTACAATAACTGTATGACCCGCTTTTAAAGCAGATAAATTTGTTTTTAAACCTGCCGGATTCATTGCTACTAATAAATCTAGATCGTCTCCAGGCGTACTTATTTCTACACTCCCTATATTTACTTGAAATCCAGATACTCCATACAAGCTTCCTTGTGGAGCTCTAATTTCAGAAGGGTAATTAGGAAAAGTT
>DAOVTF010000070.1 GCA_030633225.1 Flavobacteriaceae bacterium | reverse complement strand
ATAGAAAACCTTGAAAAAACGGGAATACCTATTAAGTATTATGATACTTATGCTAAAGATGCAGAAAAGCCAAATTACGATATAGAAATTCCTAGCAATGTTGATGTAAATATAGTTTTAAATAGTTATATAGACGCCATTGGTGGCAGAGCAAAATTGGATAAAGTAAATTCGGTCTTTATGACTGCTGAAGCCGAATTACAACCTGGTATGGTGTTAAATATGGAGATGAAAAAAACTACAAAAAACCAATTTATGCAAGACCTTAGTGCTATGGGTAATTCTATGAGCAAGCAAGTTTTAGATGGTAATTCTGGTTATGTGGTTGCTCAGGGGCAAAAGAAAGATATGACCGAAGACGAAGTTAAAAAAGTTCAAGTAGAATCATCACCGTTTCCTGAAGTAAATTATTTAAGTCAAGATGTGAAACTTGAAAAGATAGAAAAAATAGAAGGCGAAGATGCATATAAAATAAAGGTATCTGATGAGCTGACAGTTTTTTATAGTGTTAAAACTGGATTAAAAATTAAAGAAGTTAGAAGTGCAGGGCCAGCGTCTTCTTCTATGTTTTATTCAGATTATAAAGAAGTTGCAGGAATTAAGTTTCCATTTAAAATGACTCAATCTATGGGTCCTCGTAAATTTGATTTCCTTTTTAAAGAAATTAAAGTAAATGAAGATGTATCTGATGAGGATTTTAAATAAAAAATAATTTCAAATATCAAAAAAACCGAAGTTTTCACTTCGGTTTTTTTAATTGGCTCAAAACCAATATATATTTGAAATTTATAATAATTTAATCTCTATTTTCGCAAGCCAAAAGTGTATTTTTTAAAAGCATGGCAATCGTCATTGGACCAACACCACCAGGAACTGGAGTAATAAATCCAGCCTTTTTACTAACACTTTCAAAATCAACATCACCAGCTAGACGATATCCTCTTTTTTTGGAATCATCTTTTACTCTGGTTATTCCAACATCAATAATAGTTACTCCATCTTTTACCATATCTCCAGTTAAAAATTCAGCTTTTCCTAAGGCAGCCACAATGATATCCGCTTCTTTGGTGATTTCTTCTAAATTTTTAGTTCTACTGTGAACCAAAGTTACAGTTGCGTTACCTACATCTCTTTTCTGACTAAGTAATATGCTCATTGGTCTTCCAACAATATGACTCCTGCCAATTACAACTACATTTTTACCTGAAGTTTCAACTTTGTAGCGTTTCAATAATTCCATTATTCCATATGGAGTAGCAGGTAAAAAAGTTGGTAGATCTAAGGTCATTTTCCCAACATTCACTGGGTGAAAACCATCAACATCTTTATTCGGATCTACAGCCATCAATACTTTTTGCTCGTCAATTTGTTTAGGCAAAGGCAATTGAACAATAAAACCATCAATATCATTATCCTTGTTCAAATCGTCAATTTCATTAAGTAATTGATCTTCTGTAGTATCTTCAGGAAGATCAATTAAAGTCGAGTTAAAACCAACTTTTTCACATGATTTTACCTTACTGTTCACATAGGTCATACTTGCTCCATCTGTACCAACAAGTATAGCTGCTAAATGCGGAATTTTTTTCCCTTCCGATCTTCTTTTTGCTACTGCAATTGCAATTTCATCTTTTAAATCGTTTGATGTTTTTTTACCGTCTAATATTACCATTATTTATATTTTTGCTTACTGCTTACTGCTTACTGCTTACTGCTTACTGCTTACTGCTTACTGCCCCATTCCTTTCATCATAGACATCATTTTTTTTGCACCACCACCTTGCATCATTTTCATCATTTTGCTCATTTGATTGAATTGTTTCATAAGCTGATTGACTTCTTGTACAGAAGTCCCTGATCCTTTTGCAATTCTCTTCTTTCTACTTGCATTTATCATTGCAGGTTTGCTTCTTTCAACAGGTGTCATAGAAAAAATTATGGATTCAATTCCTTTAAATGCGTCATCATCAATATCAACATCTTTCATCATTTTACCAGCTCCAGGAATCATTCCAACCAAATCCTTCATATTTCCCATTTTTTTGATTTGTTGGATTTGTTTTAAGAAATCATCAAAACCAAATTGATTTTTAGCGATTTTCTTTTGAATTTTTCTTGCTTCTTCTTCATCATATTGTTCCTGAGCTCTTTCTACTAAGGAAACAACATCACCCATGCCTAATATTCTTTCGGCCATACGATCAGGATGGAAAATATCAATAGCTTCCATTTTCTCACCAGTACCAATAAATTTTATTGGTTTATCAACAACCGATTTTATCGATAATGCAGCACCACCTCGAGTATCACCATCTAACTTAGTTAGAATTACTCCATCAAAATTTAGAATATCATTAAAAGCTTTTGCAGTATTCACCGCATCTTGACCAGTCATTGAATCAACCACAAATAAGGTTTCTTCAGGATTAACAGCTTTATGAATATTTGATATTTCGGTCATCATTTGTTCATCAACTGCCAAACGACCTGCCGTATCAATAATAACTACATTTTTTCCATTAGAATTTGCATATTTGATTGCATTTTGAGCAATTTCAACCGGACTTTTATTATCCTCTTCTGCGTATACTTCGACACCTATTTGTTCACCAACAACTTTTAATTGCTTTATCGCAGCAGGTCTATAAACATCTCCACCTACTAATAAAACTTGTTTTGTCTTTTTGGTTTTAAGATAATTAGCAAGTTTTCCTGAAAAAGTAGTTTTACCCGAACCTTGTAAACCAGCCATTAATATAACAGTTGGAGATCCCTTAAGATTAATTCCAACGGTATCACCACCCATTAATTCGGTCAATTCATCTTTAACGATTTTGACCATTAACTGACTTGGATTTAAAGTAGTTAATACATCTTGACCAAGAGCTTTTTCTTTAACTCTATTGGTAAAATCTTTTGCTATCTTAAAATTAACATCGGCATCTAATAGGGCTCTACGAACTTCTTTTAAGGTTTCTGCAACATTAATCTCTGTAATACTTCCATGACCTTTTAATACATGAAAAGCTTTATCTAATTTATCACTTAAATTATTAAACATATTCTTTATCTTCGTTTAGTTCGAGCTGCAAAGATATAAAATACCATTCTAAATCTTTCCAATGATTATATACTTTTCAGGGTAAACCCACACTTTTATAGTTGTTGTGTTTATCAGTTAGTTACCTGTTTTGAGTTGATCTTTTAACATTGTGAGCCTCAGTGCTTCTCTGTGTAATTTTGCTGAATAGCTGTTCCACAAAGTCACAAAGAGCTACATAAAGAAAAGTATAAGTTTACCCTGATAATTTTTAGAGTACAAGTTTTAAAGATAGATTGAATTAATTATTTTGATTTCTCAAATCGAATTGAAGTAGTATTTACACAATATCTTTTTCCTGTAGTTTCTTTAGGTCCATCATCAAAAATATGTCCCAAATGGCCATCGCAATTTGTACAAGTAATTTCAGTACGAATCATACCATGTGAAATATCTTTTTTATAATCAACAGCTCCTTTTATAGCGTCGTCAAAAGAAGGCCAGCCACAATGTGAATCAAATTTACTATCTGATTTAAATAATTGCGCATCGCAGGCTGCGCAAAAATATGTCCCTTTTTCAAAATGATTGGTATAGCCGTAATCACCTGGTCTATCAGTTCCTTTTTCTCTTAAAATATGATATTGTTCTGAACTTAAAATTTGTTTCCACTCTGCATCTGTTTTAGTATTTTTTTTATCCATTTTTGATTTTTCTTGTGCAATTAACGTAATATTAATCAGTATTAATACCATGATGATTAAATGTATTTTTTTCATATTATAAAATCGATAATTCGTTGAATAATTTCTGAATCTTTGAAAACTTTATGATGTCCCAATCCATTTGTAATTAAAAGTTCTCCATTTTGCAAATTTTGACGAATATCAATTGCACTACTTACAGGCACATATTTATCTTGACTATCATGAATAACTAAAGTAGGAATATTTACTTTTTTAGCTGCATTTTGTGATGAAAATTTATCAACATTTATACCGAAATTTTTATTAAGAAATAGAATTAGTTTATTTGCAATCTCGGGTTTTAATTCAATTTTTTGAATAAATTGCTTTGTAATTTCTCTTATAGAATTATCAGTTCCAAGTGTAACTAATGTTTGAATATTTAACCCTGAACCTACTGCATTTAGCAATGCCATTCCTCCAAAAGAATGCCCTATAGCTGCTTCAAAGGGTCCATATAATTTATCAATTTCGTTAATTGCTTCTATTAACTCTACTATTGTAGTGGTTTTGCCAGTTGACAAACCGTGAGCTGGAGCATCAAAGGAAATAACCATCATTCTATTTTCTAAAATTTTGTCGGCTATATTATATAATTGTGTTCCTCTGCCAGACCATCCATGAACTATTAATACTTTTTTCTTAGAAAAACCATACTTATAAACCATGATTTTCTTTTTAATACTACTTATCTCAATCATCTCTTTTTTTGCACTGTCACGCATCATTAATTCTCTTTCAGGAGTTTTAAATTTTAAAGGAGTGCCAAATAATTTTGCAGCAAATTTTGTTGCTAAGTTATTTGAAACAGCTTGAAGCGCCTTTCCTGTATAGAGAATTGACTTAGGAATTTCAAATGAATTTATATTACTGGTTATTTTTGGTTTATTATTCATAATCACAAAACTAATTAATTTATTTTTCAAAAAAAATTGTAAATTGTCAACCTTAATAAAATTATAATTAACTCGAATTGATACTTCAAAAAGGGGATAAAAAATTAATGAAAAGCTGGGCTTTTTATGATTGGGCTAATTCCGTTTATTCATTGGTTATAAGTACTGCCGTTTTTCCTATTTATTATGATTCTGTAACTAAAACAGATAGTGGTCTTGTTACATTTTTAGGAATGCAGTTCAACAATACATCATTATATACTTATGCTTTATCCATATCATTTTTAATTGTTGCCTTTATTTCACCAATTTTATCAGGTATTGCAGATTATGTTGGAAATAAAAAAAGTTACATGAAATTTTTCTGCTATTTCGGAGCCCTTTCAGTAATGATGCTGTTTTTCTTTAAGGGTATTGAAACATTATGGGTGGGAATTCTATTTTCAGTATTTGCAAGTATTGGTTTTTGGGGAAGCTTGGTTTTTTATAATGCATATTTGCCTGAAATAGCTTATTCTGATCAACAAGATAAAGTAAGTGCTCAAGGATTTATTTATGGATATATTGGCTCGGTTATATTGTTATTATTTAACTTATCTATGGTAATGAAACCTGAATTGTATGGTATTACTGATGTCACTTTAGCACCTAGAATCTCATTTTTAACAGTTGGGATTTGGTGGATTGTTTTTGCTCAAGTAACATTTAAAAATTTACCGTATAATATTTATAATAAAAAGCCAAAGAAAAATTATATTTTTAAAGGTTTTCAAGAATTAAAAAAGGTACTTTATGAACTACAAGATCAACCGATTTTATTAAATTTTTTAACTTCATTTTTTTTATACAGTGTTGGAGTTCAATCGATTATTTTATTGGCTACTATTTATGGAAAAAAGGAAATAGGTTTATCAACAAGTAGTTTGATAATTACAATTATTGTAATACAATTACTTGGAATTTTTGGAGCATATTTCTTTTCTAGATTATCAAAAAAAATAGGAAACATTACCACTTTAAAAATAACTATAGTTATATGGACTTTAGCTAGTTTAGGTGCATATTATTTAGATAAAGATGACCCTAATGTTCAATTAAAATTTTTTATTATTAGTGGATTTATTGGTCTGGTTTTAGGTGCAATACAAACTTTATCCAGATCAACATATTCAAAATTACTTCCAGAAGAAACAAAAGATCATACTACATATTTTAGTTTTTTTGATGTAACCGAAAAAATGGCTATTGTATGGGGGACTTTTATTTTTGGTATTGCTGTTGCAATTACGGGATCTATGAGATTATCTATTTTGCTTTTGTCTTTATTCTTTATAGCTAGTTTTATTGTTTTAAGTTTTATGAAAAAAACTAAATACGTAAAATAGTTTTTTTAAGATCCTTAATTTAATAACTTTATACGTGCTTAATTATAACTGATGCAAAAGGATAAATCATTTGACTTTATTATTATTGGAGGTGGAATTGTTGGAACAGCTACTGCCTATAAACTACAATTAAAATTTCCTAAAAAATCAATAGCAATACTTGAAAAGGAAGGTGAGCTAGCCCTTCATCAAACAGGAAGAAATTCAGGTGTAATTCATTCAGGAATTTATTATAAACCGGGTTCTTTAAAAGCTATAAATTGTAATAATGGAAGAAATCAATTGGTAAATTTTGCCAAAGATTATAGTATTAAACATAATGTATGTGGTAAAATTATAGTTGCAACAAATAAAAACGAACTTGTAGCTTTAGAGAAAATATATCAAAATGGTATAGAGAATAAAACAGTAGGAATTAAGTTTTTAAACTCTGATGAAATAAAAGAAAAAGAACCCTATGTAAAGGGGGTAAAAGCCATTTGGGTTCCAACTGCCGGAATAATAAATTATGTTGATGTTGCTAAAAAATTTATTGAATTAGTAACACAAATGAACCCTACTAGTAAGTTATTTGCACAATGCAAAGTAAAAAATTTAATCCAGAATAGTAACAAAGTAAGAATTGAAACAAGCCAAGGAAGATTTAGTTGTGAAAAAGTAATTGTTTGTTCTGGCTTACAATCCGATAGAATTGCAAAAAACGATAAGTTGAAAATTGACATGCAAATTGTTGGATTTAGAGGTGACTATTTTAAATTTAGAAACAAAGCAAAACATAAAATAAACAATTTGGTTTATCCTGTTCCAGATCCTAAATACCCTTTTTTAGGTGTCCATTTTACTCCAATGATTAATGGAGACATTGAATGTGGACCAAATGCGGTTTTTTCTTTTAAAAGAGAAGGATATAATAAAACGGACTTTAATTTTACAGATACCTTCCAGGCATTTAGTTTTATAGGAACCTGGAAACTTTTTGCGAAAAATTGGCAAAAAGGACTTGAAGAATACCAAAGAGCATTTTCTAAAAATCTATTTGTTAAAGAGTTAAGAAAAATGATGCCAACCATAAATAATGATGATGTTGAGGTTTCACGTTCAGGTGTAAGAGCTCAAGCCGTTGATGAAAATGGAGATATGGTTGATGATTTTAAAATCATTACTAACAAAAATATTATTCATGTTCTTAATGCGCCTTCTCCAGCGGCAACTGCTTGTTTAGCTATAGCAGATGAGATTATTGACAAAACTTTTAGTCAAAAGATAACAAGAAATGATGTAAGTTCAAATCAGGGAGATTGCTGTTATTATAAAGAAGTGTAAAACAAAAAAAAACTGCTTTTAATGGCAGTTTTTTCGTTTTTGAGTAATATAAATAGGTTGCTTATTTTTGCAAGTGAACATCCACTTGAGGAAAAGGAATTTGAATTCCAGCTTGATTGAATGCATTATAAACATTTTCATTCATATCAAAATAAACACCCCAATAATCTGCCGCATTAACCCATATTCTAAAAGTTAAATTAATAGAACTATCTGCCATTTCTGTTACACCAATAAATGGTGCAGGATCGTTTAAAACTCTTTTATCATTTTTACCTAATTCATTTAAAACTTCTCTAGATTTTTCAACACTTTCACCGTAAGCTATACCAACAGATATATCTACTCTTCTTGTAGGCTCAGTAGAATAGTTAACCATTGAGTTTGTAGATAATCCTCCGTTTGGAATTATTATAGTTTTATTGTCTAAATCAGTAAGAATTGTATTAAAAATTTGTATCTCTTTCACAGTGCCCTTATAACCTTGTGCATCAATAAAATCTCCAACTTTAAATGGCTTGAAAAGTAAGATAATAACACCGCCTGCAAAATTTTGTAAGGTTCCAGAAAGTGCCATACCAACTGCCAAACCTGCCGCACCAAGAATTGCTATAAAGGAAGTCATAGCTACTCCTAACATACTAAGTACACTTATAACAAGTAATACCTTTAACAATATACTTATTATACTTTTTAAGAAAGGTTTAAGCGACTCATCAGTATCTCGCTTATCTAAAGTTTTGCCAAATACATTTATTAATTTTTTAATTATTATTGATCCTATAATCCAAACTAATATTGCTCCTAAAAGTTTTGGACCATATTCTATAACAGCATTGCTTAAATACTGAAATATTTCATTAATGTTTAAATTCATTTCTCTTACCTATTTAAGTCTTTTTGTTTAAAACATTAATGTCTTGTTCTCATATGGCTAGATCTTGATGGGGCCTGTCTCGAAGGAGACGATCGGGAACTAGATGGTCTAGATTGGTGACTAGAACTACTT
>DAOVTF010000217.1 GCA_030633225.1 Flavobacteriaceae bacterium | reverse complement strand
ATCCGTTAATAATTTTCTATTCTTTTGTGAAAATAACGCTTCTTTTTCCTTTGCCATAATTAATTATTTTTTTAAAAACGGTAAATAGTTTTCTAATCTTTCCTCAACCATATCATTTACTCCATCAGAGGTAATAGTTCCTCCAGATATAGCATCTACGCCATGCATATCACCAACTTTAGCTCCACCTTTTATTGCTTTAACAGATACAAAATCTCCTTCTTCATTGAATATTTTTTTACCAATATATTCATCTTCATACCAGGATTGATTGATCTCAGCACCTAAACCAGGAGTTTCACCGGCATGATCAAAAGAAGCTCCAAAAATTGTGTTTTTATCACTTTCTAAAGCGATATAACCCCAAATCGCATCCCAAAGACCAGCCCCATATAAAGGAACTATATAATAATTTTTACCTTCTTTTTCAGCTAAGTAAATTGGGTAATTTTGATTTTCATGAGATTTTTTTGTTTCTTTATGTAAATCCATTTTAAATGCATCAACTTCACTATTAACTGAACCATCAGGTTTTAACGCTAACTGCTCTTTGATATATTCTTCAAACTTAGCTCCTGCTTGCTCTCTATCAACCTCAACACCAATCGTTGATAAAATATTTTGCATCTTCTCTTTTCTAACATTCTCGGCCTGCAATGGTTTTAGTGTTGTTGCTGTAAAAGCTAAAACAGCCGCTACTACCACAACCATAACAATGGCGAAAATAAAAGTATATATATTACTATTTCTATCCATAATAATTACGCTTTAACTTTTTGTAATCTCTTTTTTCTTCTTTTTACATTACCATTAATTACGTAATGATCAATGGTAGGAGCAAAAACATTCATTAAAAGTATTGCCATCATAACCCCCTCTGGTAGAGTTGGGTTTACAATTCTAATTAATATTGCAAATACACCTATAAGGAAACCGTAGATCCATTTTCCTTTTGTGGTTTGAGCAGCTGTGACAGGATCCGTTGCCATAAACACCATACCAAAAGCAAAACCTCCAACTAACATGTGTTGCCACCAAGGGAAATTAAACAAAGCATTTGTATCACTTCCTAAAGCATTAAAAAGTAAACCTGTTAATGATGCTCCAATTACAGAAGCAATCATTATTCTCCAACTAGCAATTCCTGTAAACAGTAAAATTGCAGCTCCAATTAAGATCATTAAAACTGATGTTTCTCCAACTGAGCCTGGCATATAACCCATAAACATATCAAATACACTTGTATCAGGAACTATATTTCCAGCCAATTCTCCTAATAAAGTTTCTCCCGAAACACCATCGGCAACCGAATCGGCAACCCAAACTGTATTACCAGACATAAATGGTGCGTAAGAAAACAAAGCAAATGCTCTTGCAATTAAAGCCGGATTTAATATATTCATTCCTGTGCCTCCAAATGCTTCTTTACCAATAATTACAGCAAAAACTACTGATAATGCTAACATCCATAAAGGAAGATCAATTGGCATAATCATAGGTATTAACAAACCTGTAACCAAATAACCTTCATTTACAGCATGTCCTCTAAAAATTGCGTAAGCAAATTCAATTCCTAAACCAACTCCATAGGAAATAATAATCATTGGTAACATTCTAATAGCTCCATAACTAAAATAATCCCAAAAATTGTAACCAGAGGCATCACCCATGTTTTGGTAACCTACATTCCACATTCCAAAGAAAAGTGCTGGTAATAAAGCTATTACCACAACCATCATCACTCTTTTTAAATCAATTCCATCACGAATATGTGCACCTTTTTTAGTTGTGTGATTTGGTACAAACAAAAAAGTTTCAATTCCATAATAAGCCGGACCATATTTTTCATACTTTCCGCCTTCATCAAAATGCGGCTTAATTTTGTCTAATTGTTTTCTTATAAAATCCATTAACCTACTTCTTTAATCATTAAATCTAATCCTTGACGGATAATATCTTGAGCTTCAATTTTTGAAGTACTAACAAAATCAACTAAGGCAAAATCTTCTGGAGCAACTTCATAAATTCCTAAATTCTCCATTTTTTCAATATCATCAATCATTGTTGCTTTTAATAATTGCATAGGATATATATCAATTGGCATCACCTTTTCCATTTCGCCTGTAATTACAAAAGCTCTATCCTCACCATTTAAATTTGTATCTAAATTATACTCTTTATTCGGAGTTAAAAATGAAAAGAATGTACGAGACATGCTAAATTTATTATTACCAAAAAATGGCATCCATCCAAAAAAACTATAGTGATCTCCTTCTGGCAATACTGAAATAACATCATCATAAAATCCTATGGAGTCATTAATATTTACTAATGTTCCAGTTAAAGGGTTTCCGCTAATAATTCTGTTATTATTATCTTTTAATTTTCCTTTAACAATATCACTTATTTTAGATCCTTGACTAACTGTATAATATTGAGGTTCTAAAACTTGAAATCCCGCTAAAGCAATAACTCTAGTCGGATCTAATTTACCAGTTAAAAATAAGTTTCCAATTGCAGCTACGTCTTGAGGATTTACAACCCAAACTCTATCTCCACTATTTATAGGATCAATTTTTGAAATTTGAACGCCAACATTTCCTGCAGGATGATTTCCATTAATTCCATGAATAGTTACGTTTTTAATATCATTTAAAAAGGAATTCAAATTTCCATCAACCGAGAGATGAACTTTTCCCTCAGTTAATTTGGATAAAGCATCAATTCCTACTTGAAATTCTTTTTCTTTACCCGATAAAGTGACATCAAACGAAGCAGCTAAAGGTGCAGTTGCATAAGCCGAAACAAAAATTGACTTAGGAGTATCTTCATGATTTGCAATGATATCATAAGGGCGTTGTTTTATAAATGTCCAACAACCACTTTCTAATAGTATCTCTTTAACTTGAGGCCCTGTTAAATTATCAGGTGTTTTTACACCAAAGTCTTTAAATGAATCACTCTTATCTGCCGTAATTAATACTTTTAAAATTTTACGTTTTGCTCCACGAACAATCTCTTTTATCACTCCACTTACAGGTGATGTAAATTTAATTTGTTCATTTTGTTTAGCGTAAAAAACAGCATCGCCAACTTGTACTTTATCACCAACTTTAAGTATCACTTTTGGAATTATTCCATGAAAATTTGACGGATCAATAGCAAATATTTTTGAGCGATTTATTGAAGATAATTTATTTTGTGCTCTTCCTTTTAGCTTAATGTTTAAGCCTTTTTTAATTTTAATGTCTGTTGACATACTTTGCTTAAATTAGTTTTTAGTTTTCTTTAGATTTTAAATCATTAAAATAATGGTAAAATCTAATGTTTCTTAACTGAGTGCAAATTTAATAATTAATATTTTATAGTTTAGCATTTAATTAACATTTATTTATAGAAAAAATAGATCTTTCTAAATAATAAGTATAGTATTAAAATATTAATACTAAAACATTTATAATCTGATAAATAACATGAATAAATCAACTAAAATAAAAACTATTTCTTTAATTTTTTTACTATCATTTTACCCTCTTTTTTCCCAACATGATATTTCAATTACTCCACCTAAAAATATAAAATCAATTGTTTTAAAACCAATCAAACCAAACAGCTATGCTCCTATTATAAAATTAGGAGAATTATTAGAATTGTCTTTTGATGATATCAATGGAGAGGAAAGGTTTTATTCTTATAAAATAGAACATTGTGATTATAATTGGCAAAGGTCAAATTTATCTTCAACTGAATATATGACTGGTTTTGAAACGGATAGAATTAGAGATTATGAAAATTCATTTAACACTTTACAATTTTATACACATTATAATTTGAAAATACCAAATCAAAATAATAAAATTAAAAAAAGTGGGAATTATATAATTTCCATTTTAGATGAAGATGATCAAGTAATTTTTACACGTAGATTTATAATTTATCAAGAAAAAGTAACTGTTGGTGTTACTGCTCACCGAAGTAGTGATCCAAAATCAATTAGAGAAAAACAAAGTGTTCAATTTGTAATAAATCATCAAAATCTATTATTAAATAATCCTAATGAAGAGATAAAGGTTGATATTTATCAAAACAGTGATTGGAATTCAGTTATTAAAAATTTAAAACCAAAATACCTTAGAGGGACTCAATTAATGTATAATTATGTTGATGAAATTTCATTTTGGGCGGGTAATGAATATTTGTATTTTGACACAAAAGAAATTAGAAATGCTACAAACAATATT
>DAOVTF010000235.1 GCA_030633225.1 Flavobacteriaceae bacterium | reverse complement strand
TACCATTTTTGGCGTGCTGGTCTAAATTACAATGGTTTTAGATTTTGGTCCTGCTTTAAACGCTCAATACTATGGTAAGGATTTTTCTAATGTTTTAAATTGGGGAGGATTTATCAATATTTTACTTTAATCTAAAAAATTCCTTGGGACTTACTCCGAGGTTTTTTAAAAAAAGCCAATACTGAGCATAGATAAAGTATCATCCAATAATGGAATCTAATTTTTAAATAATTTACTAATCAATTTTAAATTTTTCTCTAAAGAAGCATTTTGAGCATCTTTACCATACATGACATCCAATTGATTTTGATAAGTATCTGTAATATTTTGACGAACCATTTTTAATGTAGAGTTGATCATTTTATTTTCTTCAGAAAAATCTTCTTCAAGAATTTGAAAATTAGAAGGAATCCATTTTGATGGAAATTTTCCTTTAAATTCAGGTTGCTTATTGAATAGAAGCATTTCCGATTTTATTTTTTTTAGTATTTCATCAGAATTACGAATATTTTCTTTTTTTATCCATTCAGATACTCTTACTTTATTTAAAGTAAGTAGGGCAGAAGTATATTTTTTATGATCGTTATAGATCATTATTTGATTAATCAACGAAGAGCTATTTACAATTGCTTCTTCAATTTCTTCTGGCGAGTATTTTTCACCATCTTCTGAAATCAACAATGCTTTTTCACGACCCACAACTACCAAGAAATCATCCTTATCCATAAATCCAAGATCACCAGTATGTAACCAACCATCTCTTAAAGTATCAGTAGTCGCTTCAGGATTTTTATAATAACCCTTCATTACATTATCACCTTGTATAACAATTTCTCCTTTTTCTCCTTTTGGAAGTTCTGTACCTTTTTCATCACAAATCTTGTAAGTAATATTACCTAAAACTTTACCAGAAGTTCCCATTTTATGATAAAAAGGAGTATTTGTTGAGATAATTGGAGTTGCTTCGGTTAAACCGTAACCTTGATAAACCGGAACACCAATAGCTTTATAAAATTGTTGTTGCTTGATATCTAACAAAGCACCACCACCAACAAAAAACTCAATTTTAGATCCCCAAATCAAACGCAATTTTTTGAAGATCAAAGCATCCGCAAGAGCGTAATTAAAATATGTTGATATTTGAGTTGCTATACCCGGTTTTGTAAAACCATCTCCATTTCTTAAAATACCCGCCTTAAGTCCTCTATTAAAAATTCCTTCAATAATTCCTCCTTTAGCCTTGATGCCCTCATTAATTTTCTGAATAAAATTACTTGTCAAAGCCGGAACCGTTAGTAAAAAATTAGAATTTGCTTCGATTAGGTTTGTGGGAATATTCTTTAGTGCATTCATACCACCACCTCTAGCATCAACAAAATATAAAGAAAGACCTTTTACCATTGCCGTATAAATACCAACAGTATGAGCAAACGAATGGTCGGTTGGTAAAATAATTAGAGTTGAAATACCCTCTTGAATTTGAAAAGTTTTTACAGCTTCATGAGAATTAGAATAATAATTTAAATGAGTCAGCATAATACCTTTTGGATTTCCGGTAGTACCAGAAGTGTAAGAAATGGTAACTACATCATCTTCTTTGATTTGGTTTTCAATTTGTTTAATTTTTGGTAGGTTTTGTTCTAACTTATCTTGCCCTAATTTATATAGATTATCAATAAAATATAACTGGCTTTCATCAAAGTTGTATTTTTCACATTGCGTACTTATTTTATTTGATGGTTTGTCTAAAACAATGATTTTTAGATTTTTATTGATGTAATTGCTAAACTGACTAATAACCTTTTCTAAAGTGTTTTCAGAAATAATAAAAACGGAAGAATCTGAATGGTTTATTCTTGTAGTAACTTCTTCGGGTAATAATTTGATAGAAAGTGGGACAGAAATTCCACCTGCATAAAGCATTGCTAACTCAGAGATAATCCAATCATTTTTTGCTTCAGATAAAATAGCAAGTTTATCTTCATATTTTACACCAAGTTCAATAAGAGCAGATGCCAGTTGTATTGCCTTTTCTTTAGCCTCACTAAAAGTAGTTCTAACCCATCCATTATCATCTTTCTGACTTAAATATGGTTTGTTTGCATATTTAACAGATGCTCGGTTTAACATCTCAAAAACTGTTCTTTTACCCATTAATTTTGATTTAAATACTGTATTTTATTATTCTGATAAAACATTTTTTACACGACCTATTTCACCAGTTTCTATTTGCACTTTAATTCCGTGTGGATGATTTGGAGAATTTGTAAGAATTCGTTTAACAACTCCCTTAGTTAAATTACCAGAGGGTTGGTCTTGTTTTTGAACAATTTCTACTTCTATACCAATTAGGATATTTTTTCTATTTCTACCGTCTTGTATCATATAATTTCTTGTTGAAAGAACTAGGTTTTCAAAGATACAGTAATTTATCACATTAGGTTTAAAAGCCTTTATTTCAATGAGACTCTAGAAGTTAAATTTGTAATTCCTTATATTTTCAATTTTTTCAACATCTAATGTGCCTAAATGTCATCTTTTAAAATTTGGCTTGGTTTTAGGACATAAGATTTCATGACTAAAAAGAAAGTATCCTTTGCATGGGCATTTAAAGAATTTATCTGGCCAAGAAAAAAAATTGTTTTAATAGGATTGATTTTAATTATTTTAAGGAGTTTGGCAGGACTTGTTTTACCATACGCAACAAAAAACTTGATTGATGAAATTATCCCATCAAAAGATATGCAAGCTTTAACAGTTTTATTAGTGGTTGTAAGTATTTCAATTTTAATTCAAGCTGTTAGTTCATTTTCATTAACTAGACTGCTAAGTGTTGAGGCTCAACATTTAATATCTCTACTAAGAGCAAAAGTGCAAAGAAAATTACTCACTTTACCAATAAGTTTTTTTGATAACAACAAATCAGGGGCTCTTGTTTCAAGAGTAATGACCGATGTAGAAGGTGTTCGAAATTTGGTAGGTACAGGTTTGGTACAATTAATTGGCGGAACTATAACCGCAATTATATCTTTAATTATTTTAATAAATATCAATGCAACCATGACATTTTTTGTTTTGGTTCCAGTAGCTATTTTTGCTATTATAGCCTTAAAAGCTTTTGGATATATTCGTCCGATTTTTAGAACTCGCGGAAAAATTAATGCTGAAGTTACTGGTAGATTGACCGAAACTTTAAACGGTGTTCGTGTAATCAAAGGTTTTAATGCAGAAGAACAAGAGAATAAAACTTTTGAAAAAGGAGTAGAGCGATTGTATCTCAACGTGAAAAAAAGTTTAACGGCAACTGCTTTAATGACAAGCAGTTCTACTTTGCTTTTAGGTTTGGCTTCCGCTGGAATTATGGGAATGGGAGGTTATTTTATTATGGATGGAACAATGACTTATGGTGAGTTTGTTTCTTTCACCTTGTTTTTAGGTTTTATGATTGCACCTATAGTTCAAATGAGTAATATTGGTAGTCAATTAACAGAGGCAATGGCTGGTTTAGATCGTACGCAAGAGTTAATGCAAATGACAGAAGAAGATGATCCTGAAACAAGAAAAATTATTTTAGATAAAATTACAGGTGATATTATATTTGATAATGTATCTTTTGGTTATGATGAAAATAAGGAGGTTTTGCATCATATTAATTTTTCTGCTCCAGCTGGAAGTGTTACCGCTTTGGTAGGATCTTCAGGATCTGGAAAGTCTACTATTGCAGGATTAGCAGCTACTTTTTTAAATCCGAGTGATGGTAAAGTTACTCTTGATGGAATTGATTTGGCGACAGTTAATTTGAGTAGTTATAGAAGTCAGTTAGGTGTTGTACTTCAAGATGATTTTTTATATGAAGGAACTATTCGTGAGAATATTTTATT
>DAOVTF010000154.1 GCA_030633225.1 Flavobacteriaceae bacterium | reverse complement strand
CTCAATTAATGCATCTATAGTTTTTTCATTTACATTATTGGCAATCAACTGTTTGTTAAATTTATTGTATTCTTTTTGCAAATCACTTAACTGCGATAAATAAACTTCAAGCAGATCTCTATTTTCATCTGTTATTGTAATTTTTGCTAACTGATAATTGATCTGTGTTAAATAAAAATCTTCAACTCTTTTCAAATCTGGAGAAATATCAGCCATTGAATTAATTTTATTAGCTGATTTATCAGTTGTTAGCACAACGTCTTGCGAAACATCTTTATTAAAAAATTCATATCCTGCAAAGCTTAGACTAATTAATAATAAAACTGAAGCTGCAATTTTTAAAAACGTATAATTGGTTTTTGTTTTTTGATGTAACTCTTTTTGTAAAAGTTGCTCAAAACTAGCTCGATGATTGTTAGGTAATTCTCTCATCATTTTGTCTTTTTTTAATTTATCTCTTAAATCAACTTTCATAATTTGTAGGTATTAAAAGTTCTTTTAATCTCATTTTTCCTCTTGATAATTGTGATCTTGATGAGCCTTCGGTTATTTGTAAAATATGTGCAACTTCCTGATGATCATAGCCTTCTAGCAAATAAAGTTTTACTACATTTTTACATTTACTAGGCAATTGCTCAATACATTTATAAATTTCTTGTAAACTAATTCCACTTTCAATTTCCCAATTATCATCATCAACTATTGAAATTACCTGCTCATTTAATGCTACAGTTTCTATTTTTTGTTTTTTAACCCAATCCAAACAATTATTGATAACAATTCTTTTGAGCCACGATCCAAAAGAAGCGCTTCCATTATACATCTCTATTTTCTTAAAGGCCTTAATAAAAGACTCTTGCAATATATCTTGAGCAAGCACATTATCCTTTATAAAATTACAAGCCGTATTATACATAGCCTTACAATATAAGTCATACAATTGCATTTGTGCCCTGGGGTCATTATTCTTGCATTTATCTATCAAATGCGAGTGTATATTGTTTGTCATTTAGATTAATCTTCTATCTTAAATACGAGTGCTTTATCGAACTGTTGCATTTTATAGATAAAAAAATGAACAATTCTTATTTTTAATTTAAATTTACACTAAATATCGCTTATGCGGATGGGTTTATTTTTATTTATAATTCCTAATCCCATATAATTATCAAAATAGCTAGAAATTTTTCTTTATGATTTCAGAATATTTAAAAAACATACTAAATGGTAATATTGCTTTTCTAAGTAAGGCAATCACATTAATTGAAAGCTCAAAAGAGAGTGATAAAATTAAAGCTTCCGAACTGCTTCGTGAATGTTTACCTTATGCGAACAAAACTGTTAGAATTGGTATTACAGGTGTTCCGGGTGTTGGTAAAAGTACTTTTATTGAAGCCTTTGGTTCTTATTTAACCAGTTTGGGTAAAAAAGTTGCCGTGCTAGCTATTGATCCGAGTAGCACATTAAACAAGGGAAGTATTTTGGGAGATAAAACCCGAATGGAAAAACTTTCAAAGAATAAAAATGCTTTTATTCGTCCTTCTCCAGCAGGAGATACCTTAGGAGGAGTAGCTAGAAAAACTCGAGAATCTATCACTTTATGTGAAGCGGCAGGGTTTGATGTTATCTTGATTGAAACCGTTGGTGTGGGTCAATCAGAGACTTTGGTTCATGCTATGGTTGATTTCTTTTTATTATTAAAAGTTTCAGGAACTGGTGATGAATTACAAGGCATTAAACGTGGAATCATGGAAATGACTGATGCAATTGTAATTAATAAAGCCGATGGAGATAATATAAAAAATGCAAATTTTGCTAAAGCCGAATTTAGTAGAGCCTTACACCTATATCCTCAAAAAGAAAATAATTGGATACCTAAAGTTTCAACATGTAGTTCGCTTAATAATGAAGGCATTATTGAGGTATGGAATATGCTTGAAGAATTTTTAAAACTAACAAAATCAAATAATTGGTTTGACAAAAACAGAATAAACCAAAACATTAACTGGTTAAAACAAAATATTAACCAACAGTTAAAAGATGATTTTTATAAGGATACGGCTATTCAAACTGAACTGAAAAAACAAATTAAAAATATTGAAAGTCAACAAACAACACCTTTTGAAGCTTCTCAAAAACTGATTAAAATATATCGAAAAAAATAGTGAATATTATATTATTTCACTTCGTCAATAATTTCCATTTCAAACAAAAGATCTGAGTTTGGAGGAATTCCTCTGTTACCTTGTTTACCATAAGCTAAATAAGATGGAACAAGCAATATAACTTTGTCTCCAAAATTCATTTGTTGCAATCCTTCTTTGAAACCTGGTATTAACTGTGCATCAGGGCTATAATCCATATCTACAGCTTTATACCCTCCCATTTGATCTCTTCTTTTATCATATTTATTATGTAATTGGGCAATTTCTTTTATATTAGAATCAAATAGGTCACCGGTTGTAAAATAACCTGCATAATTTACCCATACTTTTGAACCGGTTTTTGGTTTAACACCATCGCCTTTTTTAATACTTATTATTTTTAAGCCAGAAGGTAAAGCTATAGCATTTACTTTATTATCTTCAATAAACTTTAAAAAATCAGCTTTGATCTTTGCCTTTTTCTCTTGTGCAATTTTTTGCTCCTCTTCAATCTTTTCAAAATAATTGCTGAATTCAGCGGTTGCATCAAAGTCCTTAGCCTTTTTTCCAATTCTTAGTATTTCAATCTTATTGATCACATCATCCTTTTGAATTGAATCAACTACTTCTTGTCCAAAAATCACATGACCAAAAACTGTATGACGACCATCTAAAAATTTAGTTTCCTTATGAGTAATAAAAAACTGACTTCCATTCATGTTTGGACCTCCATTTGCCATAGACAAGATACCAGCAGAATCATGTGATAACACTAAATTCCCACTATCATCCATAGTGAATTCATCTTCAAATTTATACCCTGGGTCACCAGATCCGTTACCTCTTGGGTCACCACCTTGAACCACAAAATCATCAACAACTCGATGAAACTTTAACCCATCATAAAATGGTTTATTTAAATATGTATTGTCAACATACGGGTTAGTTCCTTCAACCAAGGACACAAAATTTGACACAGTAATTGGAGTTGTTTCATATTCTAATTTTAAAAGAATATCTCCCCTGTCAGTTTGAACATCTGCATATATACCATCATCTAAATCATTGTATTTTGTTGTTTTACAAGATATTAAACTTATAATAATTGTAATTAGTGTTAATTTAATTATTTGCATTTCTATTTATTTATTTTAATTAATTCTACTGTAATAATCAAAGGTTCATTGGGTTTTACTTTTTCGTTACCTGAATAACCATAGGCTTTAAAAGAAGGAAATAGAAAAGTTACAATTTCACCTTCTTTCATCAATTTGATTCCATCTTGTAAACCAGATATCAATTCTTGTTTGTCAACTATATAATCAATATTACCTATTTCATCTTTAGAAAATAAGATGGTGTTTTGTAAATTCTTTACATCATAAGTAAAAAGAACCTTATCTCCTTTTATAGGTGATTTTAAATCTAGGGAATCTTTAATTTGATAATAATACCAAAAACCATTTTCTGAATTGGTATAACTATGTAAACTATCTTTTTGCATTAATAGTTTTAATATATTCTCTTCAACTTTATTGGCCTCTTTATTTCTTTTTACGGATTCATCTAAAAAAGATCCTGTTTTTCTAACAATAGGTTTTCTAGGTTCAGGTTTCGAACAAGAACTTATGACAAGAACTATTATTAGTATTATAATATTTTTGATCATATTATTTTTGTAATTCATTTTGATATAACGGTAAAAGGTCAATAAAATTTTTCTCTGTTTTATCTAACGACACTTCGCTTCTACCTCCGGCAGCATTTGTATGCCCTCCACCATTAAAATGTTTTCTTGAAAATTCATTAACCGAAAAATCACCTACAGATCTAAAAGAAATTTTAATTATTCCTTGTTTTCTATCTTCAATAAAAATTGCAGCAAAAATCACATCCTCTAATGATAATGCGTAGTTCACAAAACCTTCTGTATCTCCTTTTTTAAACTTGAACATGTTTAACTCACTTTGCGATAAAGTGATATAAGCTGTGCGATATTTTTCAACAACTTTCATGTTTTGTAAGGCTTTTCCCAGCAATTGTAAACGATTGTAAGTACTTACATTATGAATTTTATTATAAATTTCAGAATTATTTGCGCCAGCTTCCAGCAAATTAGCAACTATATTATGCGTTTCACAGGTTGTTGCAGGGAATCTAAAAGAACCTGTATCAGTCATAATTCCCGTATATAAACAGGTTGCAATATCAGTATCTAGATAACTTAAATGTTCAATTTTTTCAACAAACTGATATATCATTTGACAACATGAACTCACTTTTGGATCAACATAAGAGAATTTTGCATAATCATCTGGTTGTTGATGATGATCTATCATAATATATAAAGGATCAATTTTTTCTAATGTTTTAAGCATTCTTTCACCAACTCTATGTAAAGCATTAAAATCTAGCGTAAATACAATTTCAGCTGCTTTTAATAAATCCGATGCTTTTTTAGTTTCATTTTCAAAAATTACAATTTCCTTTTCTGATGGCATCCACTTTAAAAAATCAGGACAATCATTTGGTGAAATAACAGTCACTTCATGATCAAACTTTAATAAATAAAGGTATAGTGCTAAACTTGAACCATAAGCATCACCATCTGGGTTTCTATGCGTTACAATTACAATTTTTTTAGGTTTAGAAAGTAATTTCTTAATACTTTGGAAATCTTCAATATTCATAGGCTGCGAATATACAATAAAAATAAACTTTTACTTATTTAAGATTTGATAATATAATCAACTAAACTCACATATATATCTTTGTTAAATCCTACCTTTGATTAAATATTAACTCATTATTTATGAAAAGATATTTATTTATTTTCTTGATATTAATTGTTTCCTGTAATAAAAAAACAGCACCTATAACTATAGAAGAAAAACCTTCAAACAATTTTATTCTTGCCTTTGGTTCTTGTAATAACCAAAATATTAAGAATACCATGTGGAATGAAATTTTAAAAAATAATCCCGATGTTTTTGTTTGGGGAGGAGATATTATTTACTCAGATACTTATGACATGGAATTAATGAAAACGAATTACGAAAAACAAAAAAATGATTCTGCATATCAAGCTTTCGTTAAACAGGTTCCTGTTTTAGGCACATGGGATGATCATGATTACGGTATAAATGATGGAGGACTTGAATATGATAAAAAAGACAGTGTTCAAAAACTATTTCTAGATT
>DAOVTF010000097.1 GCA_030633225.1 Flavobacteriaceae bacterium | reverse complement strand
TGTAAATCCACTACATCCTTACTCAAATCAAGCTGATTTTTTTCTAATTTTGATATTCTTAAAACATTTTCAACTTGTGCATGCATTCGTTTGTTTTCTTCTTTGATCATTTCAACATATCGAATCACCTTTTCTTTTTCACCAATTATTTTAGGATTTTTAATAGAATCAACTGCCAAATTAATAGTTGCAATAGGAGTTTTAAACTCATGTGTCATATTATTTATAAAATCTGTTTTGATCTCTGAAATACGTTTTTGTTTAATTAATTGATACAATGAGCTGGCAAATGTTAAAATGATTATAAAAATAAAAAGTGCTGATAATATCAATATCCAAGAAATAGATGATAAAATATACTCTTTTTTATCAGGAAAACTAACATATAGATCATAATCAGTTTTTATATTTCCATTTTTAAACAAAGGTACTTTATATGTAAACCCTCTCTTTTCTTTAAACTTATTTGATTTAACTTTTGTTAATAAACCATCGTTAAAAACACCATATTCAAAATTTATTTCAATATTTCTAGCTCTTAATTCATTATCTAAATTCAATCTTATTTCATTATTACTTACCCTTTTATGAATAGGCCGCCTAGGTACAACATTATTGAATAAATCTTCTAGTTGAATTTTATCATACTTATCTAGTCTTTCAAATTTTACAACTCTTTCTTTTGGAGATAATTCTTTAAAATCTTTTGATTCAAACTCATAAGTTTCTATCTTGGTTTCTTCTTTCCCAACAAAAGTTTTAAAACTAACTGTATCTCTATCAAATGGGGATATCTGCGATTTAAAATTATTCTCTACTATACTTTGACGAAAAGTGAAAATTTCATTTCTAACAGTGTCCGTTTGCTGAAAAAAATAATCTCTAACCGTACTTTCTTTTGATTGTTTCATCTCATCAAAAAGAGGAGAATACTCTTCAACATATTCATTAAATTCTCTATCTCTAATATTTTCCGAAACTCTTGATAAGGCAAATTTTACACTTGTTGAAAATTGCTCTTCTCTCATTTCAATGGATGTTTTTATCCAAAACATTTGAACAGCAATGATACCAACTAAGGCAATACTCATCAATACCACTAAAAGTACAAAAATCCGTTTACTCATTTCAACAAATTTAGAATTTCTTTAGCTTTTATTCAATGTTTTAACAAAAGTTAACGAAAGTTACAATTAATTTAACAAATATTTAAGAAATATAAAATCTATCAATCGATTAGATCTTGATGAATTTTAAGAACCTGATCTTTACTTTGTTTTAAATCAGTATTATAAATTACAAAATCAGAATTATTTATTTTGTAGGAGTCTTTTAATTGATTCTTCATTCTATCTAAAACCATACTCTCTGAAACAGCATCCCTTTGCATAACTCTATTAACTCTTAAATCTTTAGATGCAGTTACCGTAATCATCTTATCAAACTTACTTTGATTTTCATTCTCAAAAATGATAGCATTTTCTTGAATTACATATTTTGAGTTTTGATTTTTTATCCAATTATGAAAATGTCTTTCAACCTCTGGATGGACAATAGCATTAAGTTTCTGTAGTTTTTCCTTATCCTTAAAAACAATATTAGCAATATAGGATCTATTTAAACTTTCATCAATAAAAGTTTCATCACCAAATAAATCAATTAATTTTATTTTTATATTATTGGAAGTATTCATCAGTTTCTTCGCTTCAATATCTGCGTAATAAACAGGAATATTTAAACTTTCAAACATCTTAGCAATGGTAGTTTTACCACTTCCAATTCCTCCTGTCAAACCAATTACTTCCATCGTTTAATTTGGATTACGGATTTATAATATGAAATAATTATTTTTTAATTAAAAATTCAATTTTATTAGGCACTACTTTAACGTCAAATAAAATTTCTGGTTTTTCAACAATTTTAGGAATTAAATATTCCAAATTATTATCATCAGTTTGCTTATAATCACATTCGATTTTAAAACTGTTTTCCGAAATTTTATTATAATCTTTTAAAGCTACCTGAAAAATTACTTTAACTTCTTTAGGGTAAGTACTTATCAAGTATTTATTTGGTATATTAATTACTTTATAAGGTAATAAAAAAGTTCCTTCTGTAATTTTTTCAACATTTCCTTTTATAGTTACATGATCAGATGATAATGAAATTGAATTAGTAGGACTTACCAAATTTATTTTGTTAATAAAGGATTCAGAAACATCATTTAACTCAATTATTTCCGTATGGATTTCATTAATAGAGTCGATAACATTTTCTGGGCCAGATATTGTGATCTTATCTGGCTCAATAGTTTGTTCTTTAACTAAATTATAGCCAGGTTTAAATTGCAAATTAACATGGGAGATAATTTTAACTTTTTTTGACTTTTTAACTCCAAATTCAAAATACAATGTGTCTGGCTTTATTTTTAACACTGTAGTTTCTGCCGATAATTGAGCTTGTAATAAATTAATATTTGATTTGGTTAAACTATAATAATTTGAACCTTTTATCTTTTTAATATCATTCAAGCTATAATTGAGCTCTCTCTTTTTTAAACCATAATTAATCAGTTTAAAACCCATCGTCTTTAAAGTTAACACTACCTTTTCATCAGGGTTCTTTTCAAATAGTTTGTTTTTTGGCTCGTCAGTATAAACCAAATTAAATTCTACATCACTAATATAATTTTTAGATAGTTTAATTAACATCCAAAACAAGAAAGACAATAAAAAAAACAATAAAAAAACTCGTAACCGCTTATTATTTTTTAGAGATTCTTTTTTACTATGTTCTTTTCTGCTAATCATTTTTAATAAAGATAAAAAAAAGAGTTCTTAAACAAGAACTCTTAGTATAAAAAGTGATTATTTCTTTTTAATTTCTTTGGGAAGGTACTTTTTACTCAATTCCATTGAAAGGGCAGATCTTTCGAATTTGATTTTACCTGCACCTGTTTCAATAACACAAGTATTATCACTATCAATTAAGTCAATAATTTTGCCATGAATTCCACTTGTTGTTACAACTTTTGATCCCTTTTTTATAGTAGACTGAAAACTCTTTTCATTTTTTTGTTTTTTAATTTGTGGTCTGATCATAAAAAGATACAAAACCAAAAACATCAATGGGATTAAAATCATATTCCCATAAGTACTCGCTTGTAAAAAAATAGTTTGATACATTTATTTAGCTTTTTAAATTTAATTTTGCATCTGGTGTTACCATCGCCTTAATCTTAATTATTTCTTTTCCATCTGAAGTGTTGGTTATCAACGTCACTTGTTTTTGCTGCAAATTTGGTTTACGGCTTGAATTAAACTTCACTTTAATTTGACCTGACTCACCCGGCATTATTGGTTCTTTTGGCCATTCTGGAACAGTACAACCACAATTTCCTTTTGCAGATGTTATAATTAATTCAGATTTACCAGTGTTCTTAAATTTAAATATTGTTTCAACAATATCTCCTTCTTTGATCGTTCCAAAATCGTGTTCCGTTTTATCAAATTTAATTCTTGGTGTACCAACCTTAATTTGATTATCACGCTCTTTAGCGACACTTAATTTTTCTTTATTAATTTTATTAGTGGCATTTTCTTTACAAGAAAAAACTAATAAACTTAAAACCATTAATGTTATAATTTTTTTCATTTCTAAATATTTGTTTTTGCAAAAATATAAATTTTTATAACAATCCTCTACCTATTTTGTTTAAGCGTTTAGATTTATTATAATCTCTTAAAATTTTATCTAATACTCCATTGATAAAAAAACTACTTTTTACAGTTGAATAATCTTTTGCTATTTCAATATATTCATTTATAGTAACTTTTGTTGGAATTGATGGAAAATATAAAAACTCAGTAATTGCCATTTTTATTAGTATAAGATCAACTTCGGCTATTCTATCTGTATCCCAATTAGGAGTTTTATCATCAATATCATCTATATAATCGTTTTGGTGTAATATTGTCTTTCTAAACAAGTCTATTAAAAATTCTTGATCTTCTTCTTTTGTCTCCAGCTCTTTCAACCCAAAAGTTCCGTCATATTTTAACTGTTTTATTGATTTTAAAATCAGCGTATTCACCAATGGTAAATCATCAATCCAGCTTAAATTTAAGCTCTCATAATAATCATATACTTTATCATTAGGCGCAATAACCTCTTTAAATATTTGCATTAAAAAAACCTTATCATTTTTAAAATTAGTTTCTTTAGCACTTAAATAATCTTTGTAAGTATCATTTTCTTGAATTTTATCCCATATAACTCTTACATATTCTCTATCATTCTTCCAGTTTTCAATTTTACGACTAGAAACATACTCATTCAAATCAGTACTATTTTCAATAGCTTGAATGGCCTGATTTTGAATAAATTTTAAGCTAGGGTTTTTATCTTCAGCTGTAGCTAAATGCTTTTTCTTTTTTATTTCAAGGTGTTCTTTCGCTAAGTTTCTAACTTCTACTAACAATTGCAGTTGTAATACATATAAATCGGTTGCTTTTTTAACACTAAATTGTAAAAATTTTTCTTCTTTCGCTAAGTCATCACTGTTAGATTGTAATATAGCGTAAACAGATTGCAACACCTTGATTCGAATATGTCTTCTATTCACCATAATAAAAAAGATCGTCAGTTTTTAAATTCATTTTTTAAATAAACAAAGTGCAAAATTACTGTTTTTTTTTTATATCAAACTTTAACAAATATAAATTAATAGTTAATATTTTGATAAGATACTTTTCCAAATAACCACATATAATAATTATGTATCTTCGCCTAAATCTCATGAGATAAAACCCAAATGAAAGAATTACAGTATTTAAATAAATTTTTTTATAAATATAGATTTCGATTAATTTTAGGGATATTAATTACGATTGTAGCAAAAATATTTGTATTGCAAATTCCACAACTTATTCGTGAATCACTAAATGTTGTAGAAGATTATAATCGAAATAAAATTACAGATCTAAGCTTTGTTAAGTCTCAATTAAAAATTAACATTCTTTATATTATTGGAGCCGCAATTATTTCGGGTTTATTTACTTTTTTGATGCGTCAAACCTTAATTGTAATGTCAAGGTTAATTGAATTTGATCTCAAAAATGAGATATTTCAACAATACGAATATCTTTCTCTAAACTTTTATAAAAAAAATAGAACGGGCGATTTAATGAATCGAATAAGTGAGGATGTAGGAAAAGTTAGAATGTATTTTGGACCAGCCATAATGTATACAATGAATATGCTAGTTTTATTTGTTGTAGCTATAACTAAAATGATAAATATTGATGCTAAATTAACTTTATATACATTATTACCCTTACCTATTCTTTCAATAGCAATATATGTTTTGAGTAGAGTAATTAACAAAAGAAGTACAATTGTACAGTTATATTTATCAAAACTTACTACTTTTTCACAAGAGATATTTTCTGGAATTAATGTGATCAAAGCTTATAGTATTGAGAATCAAACATCATCAGGTTTTACAACTTTAGCTATAGAGAGCAAAGAAAAAAATATTTCTTTATACAAAGCACAAGCCCTATTTTTTCCATTAATGATCCTATTAATTGGCATTAGTAATATTATGGTTATTTATTTTGGCGGTATGCGATATATAAATGGTGAAATTGAAAATATTGGAATTATTGCTGAGTTTATTATTTATGTGAATATGCTTACATGGCCTGTAGCCGTTGTTGGTTGGGTTACTTCAATAGTACAGCAAGCTGAAGTATCACAGGGTAGAATTAATGAATTTTTAGAAGAAGTGCCAAATATTCAAAATTTACAAACAACAGAATCAAAAATTAGAGGTGATATCGAATTTAAGAATGTTACTTTTACTTATGAAGATACTGATATTACAGCCTTAAAAGGTGTAAGTTTTAAAATAGATCATGGAAATACTCTTGCAATTATGGGAAAAACAGGATCCGGAAAATCAACTATTGCAAGTTTGATAACTAGATTATACGATGTCGATCAAGAAGGTGTAGTAAATATTGATGAGCAGCCAATTAAAAATATAAATCTGACTTCATTACGTGAAAGTATTGGTATTGTGCCTCAAGATGCATTTCTTTTTTCTGATACTATAAAAAATAATATAAAAATAGGTGACGAAAATGCAACAAATGAAGAAATAATTCAAGTGGCAAAAACAGCCTATATTCATCATAATATTGACAAATTCAGCAATAAATATGAAACACTAGTTGGAGAAAGAGGTGTAACACTTTCCGGAGGTCAAAAACAAAGAGTTTCTATTGCAAGAGCTTTAATATCTGATCCTAAAATTTTAATTTTTGATGATTGTCTATCTGCTGTAGATACCGAAACCGAAGAAATCATACTAAATAATTTAAAAAAATCTTCAAAAGGTAAAACTTCTATTATTATAAGTCATCGTACATCTTCTGTAAAAAATGCTGATAAAATTATCGTGTTAGATAAAGGAAAAATAGTTCAATCTGGCACGCATGATGAGCTAGTACTGAGTAAAGGATATTATCAAGACATTTATAATCAGCAACTTGAAGAAAAGTTAATAAAAAATGAATAAAAACTAGAAATTGAGATAAAATAAATGTTGCACACCTGATTTAATTTTATAGATTTGTCAGTAATTATTTAAAAAATATAAAAATTAATAGTATGAATGACAAAGGGTTTATAGAACAAGAAGAAATATTTTCTCAGGTTTTAAGAGCAGGTAGAAGAACCTATTTTTTTGATGTAAGAGAAACAAAAGCTGGTGATTATTATTTAACTATTACTGAGAGTAAAAAGTTTACTCATGATGATGGTTCTTTTCATTATAAAAAACACAAAATATATTTGTATAAAGAAGATTTTAGTGAATTTAGTGAAAATTTAAATAAAGCAACTGAATTTATTTTAAACGAAAAAGGACAAGAAGTAATAAGTGAACGTCATCAAAAAGATTATCAAAAACCAAGTGAAGAGGATGTAAACGAATCTAATGTTGAAAAACCTTCTTCTGATAGTTTTACTGACGTTAAATTTGAAGATATTTAATAAAAAACATCTGCTACTTGGCAGATGTTTTTTTTTATATATTTGTTTTGAACAGTAATTAAAGTCCAAATCAATATTTTAAAACAATTAGCTTGGGCAAATATATCCGTACAAGAGATAATATCTACAACCCATGAAATTACTTT